>CALMOI010000349.1 GCA_937871735.1 uncultured Comamonadaceae bacterium | reverse complement strand
CACGGCCCGGCGCGCATCCTGATGAACATTGCCGGCATCGGCACCGCCAAGCGCATCATCGCCCGGGACGGCAGCCCGGCTCCGCTGGACGACTTTGTGCGCGTGGTCAACGTCAACTTGGTCGGCACCTACAACGCGGCGCGTTTGTTTGCCGCTGCCGCCGCCAAGCTGGAACCGTTGGAAGACGGCGAACGCGGCGTGATGGTGTTCACCGCCTCGGTCGCCGCGTTTGACGGGCAAGTGGGCCAGCAGGCTTACAGCGCCTCCAAGGGCGGTGTGGTCGGCATGACGCTGCCAATGGCGCGCGATTTGGCGCAGCACGGCATCCGCGTGTGCACCATCGCCCCCGGCCTGTTTGCCACCCCGCTGATGAAGACCTTGCCCGAGGCGGTGCAAGCCTCGCTGGCTGCCAGCATCCCCTTCCCGCAGCGCCTGGGCAAGCCCGAAGAGTTTGCCGAACTGGCCGCGCACATCGTGACCAACGGGCATTTGAACGGCGAAGTGATTCGCTTGGATGGCGCGCTGCGCTTGGCCCCACGTTGAAACCCACAGGAACCCACCCATGAGCAAGACCACGGTTTACGACGTGAAAGTGATGTTCGGTGACTGCGACCCGGCAGGCATCGTCTTCTTTCCTAACTTTTCTAAATGGATGGATGCATCCTCGCTGCACTTCTTCATGGAATGCGGTGTGCCGCCTTGGCGCGAGCTGCTCAAGACCACCGGCATCGTCGGCACGCCGCTCTTGGAGATCAACACCAAGTTCATGCGCCCGGCCACTTATGGCGAGACGCTGCACATCCACACCAGCATCGAAACCTGGAACGCCAAGACCTTTGTGCAAAAGCACATCGTCATGCGCGGCGACACGGTGCTGTGCGAGGGGCGCGAAACCCGCGCCTTCGTCGTCCATCCCGAGGGCGAACCGGATCGCATCAAGGCCATCCCGGTGCCTGAAGACATCAAAGCCAAGTGCAGCTGAAGACTGCGCACGCTCTGCCCTGATTCCCGACCCGTTCCACCACACGAGGAGACTTTCATGACCAAATTCATCCCTTCCCTGATCGCAGCGGCTGCGGCACTGGCTTTTTCTGGCGCGGCGCTGGCCGACATCACCATCGGCATCAGCTTGCCGCTGACCGGCCCGGCCTCGGGCTTGGGCATTCCGGCCAACAACCAGGTCAAGCTGTGGCCGACCAGCATTGCCGGTGAGAAGCTCAAGGTTGTCGTACTCGACGATGCCACCGACCCGACCAAGGGCGTGCAAAACGCCAAGCGCTTCATCACCGAAGACCACGCCGACATCATCATGGGTTCAGTAGCCACGCCGGTCGCCATTCCAATGGCGGGTGTCGCGGCTGAAGCTGAGACGGTGCAACTGGCCTTCTCGCCTATCGGGCTGCCTGCGGGCAAGGATGCTTGGTCGTTCCGCATGCCCCAATCGAACGCGGTGATGAGCCACGCCATGATCGGGCACATGAAGAAGCTGGGCGTCAAGACCGTGGGCTTCTTGGGCTACACCGACGCTTACGGCGAAGGCTGGCTCAAAGACTTCAGCGCCGAAGCGGAAAAGAATGGAATCAAGATCGTCGCGGTGGAGCGATTTGCCCGCTCTGACACCAGCGTGACCGCCCAAGCGCTGAAGCTGGTTTCGGCCAACCCGGATGCGGTGCTGGTGGTGGCCTCGGGTTCGGGCGCGGCCATGCCGCACAAAGGCATCGTGGAGCGCGGCTACAAGGGCAAGATCTACCAAACCCACGCTGCCGCCACCTTGGATCTGATGCGCGTGGGCGGCAAGGATGTGGAAGGCGCTTACGTGGTGTCCGGCCCTGCCGTGGTCGGCGACATCTTGCCCGACAGCCACCCCAGCAAAAAGATCGCCAAAGACTTCGTGGTGAAGTACGACAAGGTCTACGGCAACAACACCGCCAACCAGTTTGCCGGTCACGCCTACGACGCCATGCTGGTCATGGAAAAGGCCGTGCCTATCGCGCTGAAGAAGGCCAAGCCCGGCACCAAGGAATTCCGCGCCGCGCTGCGTGAAGCCTTCGAGACGATGGGCCGCACCGTGCTGGCCCACGGCGTGCTGAACTGGACGAAGGACGACCACTGGGGCTACACGCTGGAAACCGGCGTGATGCTGAAAGTGGTGAACGGCGACTGGAAAGTCGAGTAACTCCCCCTCCTTCCACGTTTTGTACAGGCTCCCCCTATGGACTTTTCGATTGTCAGCATCTTGATGCTGGACGGCATCACCAACGGTGCCGTCTACGCCCTGCTCGGCTTGGCCACAGTGCTGGTCTTTGCGGTGACGCGGGTCATCTTCATTCCCCAGGGGGAGTTCGTCGCGTATGGCGCGCTGACCTTGGCGATTTTCCAAACCGGCAAAGTGCCCGGCACGGTCTGGCTGCTGCTGATCATGGCGGTGCTGGCCGCTGTGCTGGACGTGCTGGCCACTTGGCAACACACCCACAACGCCTCCAAAGCGCTGAAGGCTGGCGCGTTCACGCTGCTGCCCGCCGCGCTGGTGTCGGGCCTGTCGATCTGGGCTGCGCCGCAGCAACTGCCGCTGCTGGTGCAAGCGCTGCTGACGGTGGGCATCGTCACCGCCTTTGGCCCGCTGATTTACCGCTTGGCTTACCAGTCGCTGGCCGATGCCAGTTCGCTGGTGCTGCTGATCGTCTCGGTGGGCGTGCATTTCGCGATGACGGGCTTGGGCCTGCTGTTCTTTGGCGCGGAAGGCTTTCGCAACCCGCCGTTCTGGGACGAGCGCTTTAGCGTCGGGCCGCTGAACATCACCGGGCAGACGCTGATCATTGGCGGCGTGTCGGTGGCGCTGATCGTGCTGCTGTGGCAGTTTTTTGAGCACACGCTGTACGGCAAGGCGCTGCGCGCCACCGCTGTGAACCGGCTGGGCGCACGGCTGATGGGCATCTCCACCCACGGCGCAGGTCAGGCTACGTTTGCGATGGCGGCGCTGATTGGCGCGCTCTCGGGGCTGCTGATTGGCCCCACCACCACGGTGTTTTACGACTCCGGATTTTTGATTGGCTTGAAGGGCTTTGTCGCTGCCGTGATGGGCGGACTGGCCAGCTACCCTGCTGCGGCAGTGGGTGCGCTGTTTGTCGGCTTGGTCGAGGCATTTGGCTCGTTTTGGGCCAGCGCCTTCAAAGAGGTGATTGTGTTCACCCTGATCTTGCCAATTTTGGTTTGGCGCTCGATGGCCGGTGGCCACGCAGAGGAACACTGACATGAAATTCACGCAAACCACCCAACGCTTGGGCCTGATGGCGGGCGTGGTCGTGCTGGCGCTGCTGCCGCTGCCCGACTTTTGGATCACGCAGTTGAACTATGTCGCGCTATCGAGCTTGGTGATTTTGGGCTTGGTGCTGCTGACGGGCATTGCCGGGCTGACCTCGTTTGGCCAAGCCGCCTTTGTGGGCATCGGCGCGTACACCAGCGCTTACCTGACGGTGAACATGGGCTGGTCGCCTTGGGCCACCGTGTTTGCGGGGTTGATCATCACCGGCATCAGCGCGCTCCTGGTGGGCTGGATCACGCTGCGCATGTCAGGTCACTACCTGCCGCTGGCGACCATTGCGTGGGGCTTGTCGCTGTACTACCTGATGGGCAATTTGGAAGCGCTGGGCAAATACGACGGCATCTTGGGCGTGCCCGCGCTGCAACTGGGCAGCGTGGATGTCAGCCAAGGCCGACCATTTTTTGTGCTGGCGTGGGGACTGGTGCTGCTGGCCACTTTCGGGCTGCTGAATTTGCTGGACTCGCGCACGGGCCGCGCCATTCGCGCTTTGCGCACCGGCTCGCAAATGGCCGAGGCGATGGGCGTGAACACGCTGCGCTACCGCATCGGCGTGTTCGTGCTGGCAGCGCTGCTGGCCAGCGTGTCGGGCTGGTTGTTCGCGCACTTTCAGCGCACCGTGAACCCGTCGCCGTTCGGTTTGAAGATGGGCATTGAGTACCTGTTCATGGCGGTGCTGGGCGGCGTGGGCCACGTCTGGGGCGCGGTGGGCGGAGCCTTCGTCACCAAGGTGCTGGAAGACCAATTGCAAGTCTGGCTGCCGCAACTGATCGGCACCAGCGGCAGCTATGAAACCATCGTGTTCGGCATCGTGCTGGTGCTGGTGCTGAAGTACATGCCCGACGGCCTGTGGTCGTTGGTTGGCAAGTACTTGCCGCAACCGCAGCGCGTCAACGACTGGGCGAATGCCGCACCGCTGGCCGAGCGCAGCAAACCCGCTGCGGGCGACACGGTGCTGGAAGTCAAGGCCATCCGCAAGCAATTTGGCGGCTTGGTGGCAGTGAACGACATCAGCTTCTCGATCAAGGCCGGGCAAATCGTCGGGCTGATTGGCCCTAACGGCGCGGGCAAGTCCACCACCTTCAACCTGATCACTGGCGTGCTGGGTTTGACCTCGGGCGAGGTCAAATTCCGGGGCAGCGTGGTCAGCGGTCGGCCCTCGCGCGAGATTGCCGAGCGCGGCATGAGCCGCACCTTCCAGCACGTCAAGATGATTCCGGAAATGACGGTGCTGGAAAACGTCGCCCTGGGCGCGCAACTGCGCGGCCACCAAGGCGCGCTGTCGTCGATGCTGCGTCTTGACCGCACCGAAGAAAAAAGCCTGATGCGCGAAGCCGCCCGCCAACTGGAGCGCATCGGCATGGGCCACATGCTGCACGAGCAAGCGGGCAACTTGTCGATGGGCCCGCAACGCCTGCTGGAAATTGCCCGCGCCCTGTGCAGCGACCCGGCCTTGCTGCTCCTGGACGAGCCCGCTGCCGGTCTGCGTCACAAAGAAAAAATCGCCCTTGGGGCGGTACTGCGCCAACTGCGCAGCGAGGGCGTGAGCATCTTGCTGGTGGAGCACGACATGGACTTGGTGATGGACGTGACCGACCACATCGTGGTGATGGAGTTCGGCACCAAGCTGATGGACGGCACGCCCGAAGAAGTGCAACAAAGCCCCAAAGTGCGCGCCGCTTACCTCGGCACCGACCACTGAAAGACATCGCCATGACTGAAGCTGTTTTATCTGTCCACGGCCTGCGCGCCGGTTACGGCAAGGCCGAAGTGCTGCACGGCATCGACCTGCAAGCGCCCAAGGGCAGCGTGATCACCGTGATTGGCCCCAACGGCGCGGGCAAGTCCACGCTGCTGAATGCGCTGATGGGAGTGCTGCCCGCGCAAGGCGAGATCAAGTTCCAAGGCGAATCGATCAGCACCCTGTCGCTGGAAGAGCGCGTGATGCTGGGCATTGCGCTGGTGCCCGAAAAGCGCGAACTGTTTGGCACCATGCCGGTTCAGGACAAC
>CALMOI010000348.1 GCA_937871735.1 uncultured Comamonadaceae bacterium | reverse complement strand
GTGAGGATCTCACGCTGCTCTGACCACCCGGAGCGAGTTCATAACACGCTCTAAAAACTTCAAACTGGCGCTGCTGACACCGGGGCAATTCTTGCAACTGCTGAAACAGGAGAACTTTTGATGGCTAACTATGCACTTCGAGTCCCGGAGTCGCTTTTTGCTTACGCCCGCCAAGTTGCAGGTGAAGAAAAAGTGTCGATGAACCAATTTTTTGTGACAGCCATTGCCGAAAAAGTCTCGGCGCTGAAAACCGAAGCCTACTTCCGCGAACGTCAGCAGCGCGGCGAACCGGCGGGCCTGGATGCTTGGCTGGCAGCCACGCCAGAAGCGCCCCCCATGTCTGGTGATGATTTGCCCGCCTGAGATTTCAAACTAAAAAACCCGCGCCAGTTGCCTGACGCGGGCCGAGCCGGGGGACTCTAAACCGGGAAATGCGGCGCTTACATGCTGCGGCGGTACTGTCCGCCCACTTCAAACAGCGCACCCGTGATCTGGCCGAGTGAACAGACGCGCACGGCGTCCATCAGCACCTCGAACACGTTTTTGTTCTCGATCACGGCTTGCTGCAAGCGGGCCAGTTGCTGCGGCGCTAGTGCGGCGTTGCGGGTGTGGAAGTCGGCAAGGCGGCTCAGTTGGCTTTGCTTTTCTTCTTCGGTGGAGCGGGCCAGTTCGATGTTGCCTTGCACTTCGTCGCCCTTGGGGTTGCGGAAGGTGTTGACGCCGATGATGGGGTACTCGCCGGTGTGCTTTTGCATCTCGTAGTGCATGGATTCTTCTTGAATCTTGCTGCGTTGGTAGCCGGTTTCCATCGCGCCCAGCACGCCGCCCCGGTCGGCGATCTTTTCAAACTCGGCCAGCACCATTTCTTCGACCAGCTCGGTCAGCTCGTCGATGATGAACGCGCCCTGGTTGGGGTTCTCGTTCTTGGCCAAGCCCCACTCGCGGTTGATGATGAGCTGGATCGCCATCGCGCGGCGCACGCTGTCTTCGGTCGGGGTGGTGATGGCCTCGTCGAAGGCGTTGGTGTGCAGGCTGTTGCAGTTGTCGTAGATGGCGATCAGCGCTTGCAGCGTGGTGCGGATGTCGTTGAACTGGATCTCTTGCGCGTGCAGGCTGCGGCCACTGGTTTGGATGTGGTACTTAAGCTTTTGGCTGCGTTCGTTGGCACCGTACTTGTCCTTCATCGCCACGGCCCAGATGCGGCGGGCGACGCGGCCCAGCACGGTGTATTCGGGATCCATGCCGTTGCTGAAGAAGAAGCTCAGGTTGGGCGCAAAGTCGTCGATGTGCATGCCGCGCGCCAAATACGCTTCAACAAAGGTGAAGCCGTTGCTTAGCGTGAAGGCCAATTGGCTGATGGGGTTCGCGCCCGCTTCGGCGATGTGGTAGCCGCTGATGGACACGCTGTAGAAGTTACGCACGTCGTGGTGGACGAAGTACTCGGCGATGTCGCCCATGACCTTCAGGCTGAACTCGGTGCTGAAGATGCAGGTGTTTTGGCCTTGGTCTTCTTTCAGGATGTCGGCTTGCACGGTGCCGCGCACGTTGGCCAGCACCCATTCTTTGATCTTGGCAGCTTCGGTGTCGGTGGGTTCGCGGCCATTGTCAGCGCGGAACTTGTCGGTCTGCTGGTCGATGGCGGTGTTCATGAACATCGCCAAGATGGCCGGGGCCGGGCCGTTGATGGTCATGGAGACGCTGGTGGTCGGGCTGCACAGGTCAAAGCCCGAATACAGCACCTTCAGGTCGTCCAGCGTGGCAATGCTCACGCCCGAGTTGCCCACCTTGCCGTAGATGTCCGGACGCGGATCGGGGTCGGAGCCGTACAGCGTGACCGAGTCAAACGCGGTGGACAGGCGCTTGGCGGGCATCCCCTCGCTCACCAGCTTAAAGCGGCGGTTGGTGCGGAAGGCGTCGCCTTCGCCGGCGAACATGCGGGTGGGGTCTTCGCCCTCGCGCTTGAAGGCAAAGGTGCCAGCGGTGTAGGGGTAGCTGCCGGGTACGTTGTCCAGCATCAGCCACTTGAGAATCTCGCCGTGGTCCTCGTAATGAGGCAAAGCCACTTTGCGGATGGTGGTGCCGC
>CALMOI010000347.1 GCA_937871735.1 uncultured Comamonadaceae bacterium | reverse complement strand
GCGGATTGAAAATCCGCGTGTCGATGGTTCGATTCCGTCCCAGGCCACCAAATATGCGGGATTAGCTCAGTTGGTAGAGCGATACCTTGCCAAGGTATAGGTCGAGAGTTCGAGCCTCTTATCCCGCTCCAAACGAAGTCCCACTTGTTTCATACAAGTGGGACTTTTTTTTGCCCCTTCGTCTTTGCCGCCAAAGTTCCACCGTGAAGACTTCAGTTCGTTTTGTTGACGTAGACCGCCCCGAAACGTGGACCCGGTACCGCAACGGCCTGTGTGACACCTGCGCCGCCAACTGCTGCACCATGCCCGTTGAAGTCAAATTGCCAGATTTGGTGCGCCTGCAACTGGTCGATGCCTTCGAGGCCGAACACGAAGAGCCCAAGCAAATCGCCAAGCGCCTGAGCAAAGCCGGGTTGATTGAGCACTTCAACTTCAAAAACAGCATCTTCACGCTGGCTCGGCGCGCCAGTGGTGATTGCCAGTTTTTAGATGCGCGCACCCGCCGCTGCACCGTCTACGCGCTGCGGCCTAACACTTGTCGCCTGCATCCCCAAGTCGGGCCGCGCCCCGGCCATTGCCCTTACGGCGCACAGGCGCTAGGCCGTTGAACCAACAGATCGAACCATGTCCTCTCCTGACTCACCCATGACCCCGCAGGCCGCTTGGCGACTCCAGCAAATGATCAAAGCCTCGGGCTGGCCGCTGGCACCCGAAGCCTTTGCGCCCGGTGCCCATTACAGCGCCAAACTGGAAGGCGGTTTGGTGCCATTCCATTGGGCCTGCCAGCACGGCAAAGACAGCTTGGTCAAGCACATGATTGAGCACGGTGCCAATGTGCAAGACCGCACCGAACGCGGCGTCAGCATGCTGGCCTTGGCGCTGGAGTCCAAAAGCTTCCAAACCGTCATGCCCCTGATTGACCAGCTCAAAGCTGAGGCCGCGCCACTGCCCAGCGATGAGCTCAAACAGCGGCTGCTCAAAACCTTCAGCGTGGGCCACGTCAACTTGCGAAACCGCATCAAGCAAACGATTCGGGACTGGGAATCCATCCAGAAGAAGTGAGTTAGATGTTTAAGTAGTTAGTAACTGAATTTTTATTCGTTCCAGTTTTGTTTCTTTCGTCGGATCATGCGGGCATCGCTACAAGATTTGAAGGAAGAACACCATGACTACTCGTCGTCAAGCCACTCGTTTGCTGGTTGCAGCTGCTGCGCTTAGCGCTGGAGTGGGCGTTGTACACGCTCAAGCGGCCAAGCCGGTTGAGCTGCTGAACGTCTCTTACGACCCGACCCGCGAGCTCTACGTTGAATTCAACGCTGCCTTCGCCAAGTACTGGAAAGCCAAGACCGGCCAAGACGTGACCGTCAAGCAGTCGCACGGCGGCTCGGGCAAGCAAGCGCGCTCCATCATTGACGGCTTGGACGCAGATGTGGCCACCTTGGGCCTGGGCGGCGACACCGACGCGCTGCACGAAAACGGCAACTTGGTGCCCAAAGACTGGCAAAAGCGCCTGCCGCACAACAGCTCGCCCTACACCTCGACCATCATCTTGGCCGTGCGTGAAGGCAACCCCAAGGGCATCAAAGACTGGGACGATTTGATCAAGCCCGGCATCAAGGTCATCACGCCCAACCCCAAGACTTCGGGCGGTGCGCGCTGGAACTATCTTGCAGCGTGGGAATTTGCCAAACGCAAGTACGGCAGCGAAGCCAAAGCCAAGGAATTCGTCAAGAAGCTGTACGACAACGTGCCAATTTTGGACACCGGCGCACGCGGCTCCACCATCACCTTCGCCCAGCGCAACCAAGGTGACGTGCTGATCGCTTGGGAAAACGAAGCCTACTTGCTGGAAAAAGAATTCAGCACCAAGTTCGACGTGGTCTACCCCAGCATCAGCGTGTTGGCCGAGCCCGCAGTGACCATCGTGGACAAGAACGTGGACAAGAAGGGCACCCGCGCCGTGGCGCAGGCGTACCTGGAGTACCTCTACACCGACGAAGGCCAAGACATCATCGGCAAGAACTTCTACCGCCCGACCTCGCCCAAGTACCAAGCCAAGTACGCCAAGCAGTTCCCCAAGTTGAACCTGTTCACTATCGACCAAGGCTTTGGCGGTTGGACAAAAGCCGCGAAAGATCACTTTGCTGATGGCGCAAGCTTCGACCAGATCTACACCAAGAAATAAAGCTCAACTCAACTGATAGGCCCCACCCCTTGCGCCCCCTGTTCCAACAGGGTGCCCGAGGTGTGGGGCTCAGTATTTATATCTATGAACTTTCAACAACTGCGTTCTGTGCGCGAGGCTGAACGCTGCGGCTTCAACCTGACCGAAGTGGCCGCCGTGCTGCACACCTCGCAACCCGGCGTCAGCCGCCAAGTGCGCGAGCTGGAAGAGGAGCTGGGCGTCGAATTGTTTGTGCGCTCGGGCAAGCGGCTGCTGGGCCTGACCTCGGCAGGCCAAGCGCTGATGCCCATCATCCAGCGCGTGCTGCTCGATGCCGACAGCTTGCGCCGCGCCGGGCAGGAGCTGCAAGGCCGCGAAGAAGGGCGCTTGTCCATCGCCGCCACCCACTCGCAAGCCCGCTATGCGCTGCCGCATGTGGTCAAGGACTTCAGGCTGCGCTACCCGCGCGTCACGCTGCACCTGCACCAGGGCTCGCCCAAGCAAGTCGCGCAGATGCTGCTGGACGGTGAAGCCGACATTGGCGTCGCCACCGAAGCCCTGGCCGAATACGACCAACTCGTCACCTTGCCCTGCTACCGCTGGAGCCACAGCGTGGTGGTGCCGCCCGATCACCCGCTGCTGGCGCTGCCCCAGCCCATCACGCTGGCCGATTTGGCCAAGTTCCCCATCATCACCTACGAGGTCGGCTACACCGGGCGCTCGCACATCGACGATGCCTTTGCCGCCGCCGGTTTGCAGCCCGAAGTGGTGCTGACAGCGATGGATGCCGACGTGATCAAGACCTATGTTCAGTTGGAAATGGGCGTGGGCATCGTCGCCTCGATTGCCATTGACGAAGAGCGCGACCACCACCTGCGCGCCATCGACGTGGGCCATCTGTTCCAAATCAACCTGACCCGCCTGGGCCTGCGCCGCAACCACTGGCTCCCCGGCTTTGCCTACGGCTTCATCGAAAACTTTGTGCCCACTTTGACGCGTGATGTGGTGCTGCAAGCGCTGGATGCAGGCTGATCAGGCCAGAAAGCCGAAGATTGAATGGCCCCAGAGTCATTACATGTTGTGGGTATATCGACCCTTGAAAAAGGAACTTTAGTTCTCAGGGTTAGCCCTTTATGCTGGGTGTTTTGATCTGTCCGCCTGAAGAGGGCGGTCATTTGTAGGACGTGCTGACCGTGGAGCGATTGCTGACTTTGCCCGAATCCTCATCTGCACCTTTGTCCATTCGGGCCAAGGCGCTGGTGTTTCATGACCCTGCTTCGCTGCACCTGTTGCACGATGTGGAGCGCATCGCCCGCAGCGAAGCCACCGTGCTGGTGATCGGCGAGACCGGCACCGGCAAGGAGCTGATTGCCCGCCACGTCCATGCCGTGAGTGGGCGCAATGGGCCGTTTGTGGCGGTCAACTGCGGCGCGTTCAGCGAGAGCTTGATTGACGCCGAACTGTTCGGCCACGAGGCTGGCGCTTTTACTGGCGCGTCGCAAGCGCGGGCCGGTTGGTTTGAGGCGGCCAATGGCGGAACGCTGTTTCTGGACGAAATCGGCGATTTGCCGATGGCGCTGCAAGTCAAGCTCTTGCGCGTGCTGCAAGAGCGCCAAGTGGTGCGCTTGGGTTCACGCCGGGGCATTGCGTTGGACGTGCGGCTGGTGGCGGCCACCAACATCGACTTGGTTCGCGCAGTCGAGGCACAGCACTTTCGCGCCGACCTGTACTACCGCCTGAGCGTGGCCACGCTGCGCCTGCCGCCGTTGCGCGAGCGCCGCGCCGACATCTTGCCGCTGGCGCGGCATTTCATCGCCGTCTACAGCAGCCGTCTGCATCTGACCGAAGTGGCGCTGAGCGACGCCGCCCAAACCGCGCTGACCGACTACAGCTGGCCAGGCAACATCCGCGAGCTGGAGAACGTGATCCATTACGCGTTGATCGTCTGCCGCGAGCAGGTGATCGACGTGGCCGACATCAAGCTGGTGCCGCTGACCGCACCCGCCCCGACCAGCGCACCGGCTGGGAGCGGCCCGCTGTTGCTGGGTGGTATGGGTATGTTGGGTGCGGAATTGACCGGCGCGGTCAACGCACCGCGCGGTGACGCTGGTGCTCATACAGCCGACGGCTTACCCGCCCTGGTGCAGTTGTTGGCCGCATGGCAGCAGTTGTTGCACGAGGGGCATGAAGGTTTGTTGGATCAGGTGGAAGGGGCGCTGGTACACACCGCATTTGCCCACGAGGGCAGCAACCAAGTGCGCACGGCGCGCACCTTGGGTATCACCCGCAATGTGCTGCGCACCTTGCTCAAGCGCCACGGCTTGCTTGATGGCCGCGATGCCGAGGGAGCTGAAGCCGGTGCGCAGTGCGGCAGTCACCAACTGGGGCTTGCGCCCTTGGCGGCTGCTGGTGCCGGGGTGGGGCGATCCGCCGGAGCGGCAGCAGCAGGCGCTGCTTCAGCTTGGCGCACCCAAGGCGCACCGCTGGCGTAGACCGCCACCGCTGCCAGCACGGCGGCGACAGGCAGTGCCCAGCGCGGGGCGCTACGCGGCGGGGTGATGGGTGCGGGGACTTGCTTCCAGCCCGTCACCATCGGCCGCAGCAAGTCGTGCTTTTTGACCAGCTTGTAAAAAGCGATGGCCGCCACATGCAGGCCCAGCAGCACGTACAGCACGTTGGCCAGCCGCTGGTGCCAGTGGGTAATTTGTTCGCTGAAATCGGTGCTGACCAAGTCGGCCAGCGGCCCGGTGTAGGCGATGTCGTCATTGCCAAACAAGCCCGTGCTCGCTTGCAGTGCCAGCAGCGTCAGCAGCGCCAACACCGACAGCGCGCCCAGCGGGTTGTGCCCCACGCCTTGCCACTGGCCGCGCAGGTAGGCGGCAATGCGCCCCGGCGTGGGCCAGAAGCTGGCAAAGCGCGCCGGGGCCGAACCCACCACGCCCCACACCAGCCGAAACACCACCAAGCCCACCACCGCCCGACCTGCGTAGCCATGCACCGGCATCCAAGCCCCGCCCAACTTGCCGGTGCCGATGAGCGTGCCCACCGCCGCCACCAGCGACCAGTGGAACAGGCGCAGCGGCGCATCCCACAGCCGGATGCGAGCGGGATTGACGGGGGTGGACGGGGCTGCCGCCGCCGCAGTGGCGCTGGTGCCCGAGGGGGATGGCAAGGAGACCGACGGATTCATGATGGGTCAGGCTTTCAAAAAGGGCGGGGGCGCAGGAGCG
>CALMOI010000346.1 GCA_937871735.1 uncultured Comamonadaceae bacterium | reverse complement strand
AAGAACCTGTACCCCTGCGCTATCGCGTGCTGGTACAGCCCCATGATGTGGCCGTAGCCCGCGAAGGCGCTGACCAGCATCATCAGGGTGGATTTGGGCAGGTGGAAGTTGGTGATGAGCACGTCCACCACTTGGAACCGGAACCCGGGCGTGATGAAGATGCTGGTGTCGCCTTGGGCCTGTCCGGTTTTGGCCCAGCTTTCCAGCGTGCGCACGCTGGTGGTGCCGACGGCCACCACGCGGCCACCCCGGGCGCGGCAGTCGGCGATGGCTTGCTGGGTGGCGGCGGGCACGTCGTACCACTCGGCGTGCATGACGTGTTCGGCCAGATTCTCGGTTTTGACGGGCTGGAAGGTGCCTGCGCCCACATGCAGGGTGACGCTGGCGCGTGGGATGCCGCGTGCGTCCAGCTCGGCCAGCAGCGCCTCGTCAAAGTGCAGGGCGGCGGTGGGGGCGGCGACGGCACCGGGGTTTTTGGCAAAGACGGTTTGGTAACGCTTAGCGTCTTCTTCGGTGTCGCCGTGGGTGATGTAGGGCGGCAGCGGGATGTGGCCGTGGGCGGCCATCAGCGTGTGCGGGTCGCCGCTGAAGCGGAAGCGGAACAGCGGCCCGTCTTCACGCGGCCAGCGGCCCAGCAGTTCGGCGGTGAAGCCGCCCGCCATGTGCAGCAGCGCGCCGGGCAGGGGCTTTTTGCTGACTTTCATGTGCGCCATGACTTCGTTGATGTGGCCGGGGCCGTGCAGCACGCGCTCGACCAGCAGTTCGACCTTGCCGCCAGTGGCCTTCTCGCCAAACAGCCGGGCTTTGATGACCTGGGTGTCGTTGAACACCAGCAGATCGCCCGCGCGCAGCAGGCCGGGCAGCTCGCGGAAGATGCGATCCACCGGCTGCGGCTGGCGGCCATCGAGCAGGCGCGAGGCGCTGCGCTCAGGCGCGGGATGCTGGGCGATGAGTTCCGGGGGCAGGGCGAAGTCGAAATCGCTCAGGGTGTGGGTGCTTGCGGCGGTAGATGTGGTCATGACGCTTGAGGGCTGAACGTGGCCCGTGCCAAGGAAAGGGATGAAACAAGAAGTCGGTGAAACCGGGCGCGGATTGTCCCACGGTGCTCGGGTGACAATGCACGCATGTCCGCTTCGCCGCCCACTGCCCCTGCAACGCAGGCCGTCCCTGCCAAACCCGCGCTGTCGGCTCCGCAAAAAGCCATGCGCAAATTGGGCTTGCTGCGCGACATCGACTTGGCGCTGCACCTGCCGCTGCGCTATGAAGATGAAACCCGCATCACCCGCTTGAGCGATGCCCGCGAGGGCGACACGGTGCAGCTTGAAGGCACCGTCACGGCCAGCGAGGTGCAGCTGGGCCCGCGCCGCCAGTGGCTGGTGACGCTGCATGACGGCTCGGGCGAATGCGTGCTGCGCTTTTTCAGCTTCTACCCCTCGCAGCAGCAAATGGTGCGGGTGGGCGTGCGCATCCGTGCGCGGGGCGAGGTGCGCGGCGGCCTGTGGGGCCGCACCATGATGCATCCGCAAGTGCAAAGCGCCGACGCTGATTTGCCCACTGACCTCACGCCCGTCTACCCGACCGGCGCGGGCCTGCCGCAACCGTATTTGCGCCGCGCCGTGGCACGAGCCCTGACCCGCGCCGACCTGAGCGAAACCCTGCCGCCCGCCGCGCTGGCCCGCCAGCCGGTGCTGGCCGCGTGGCCGCTGCGGCAAGCGCTGGCGCTGCTGCACCGCCCCACGCCCGAAGTCGCCATTGCCGATTTGGAAGAGCGCACGCACCCCGCCTGGCAGCGCCTGAAAGCCGAAGAGCTGCTGGCCCAGCAACTGTCGCAGCTCACCGCCAAGCGCGAGCGCGAACACCTGCGCGCCCCGGTGCTGCGGCCCGCCCACTCTGCCGCCGCCTTGCCGCTGCACGAGCAACTGCTGGCCGCGCTGCCCTTTGCCCTGACCGGCGCGCAGCACCGCGTCACGCAAGAAATCGCCCACGACTTGACCCGCCCCGCGCCCATGCACCGCTTGCTGCAAGGCGACGTGGGTTCGGGCAAAACCGTGGTTGCCGCGCTGGCCGCCGCTTGGGCGATGGGCGCAGGCTGGCAATGCGCGCTGATGGCCCCGACTGAAATTTTGGCCGAGCAGCATTTCCGCAAACTCATCGTGTGGCTGGAGCCGCTGCTCACGCCGCTGGGGCTGACGGTGGCGTGGCTCACCGGCAGCCAAAAGAAAAAAGAGCGCGCCGCCATGCTGGCGCTGATCGAATCCGGTGCCGCCGCGCTGGTGGTGGGCACGCACGCGGTGATTCAAGCGCAGGTCAAGTTCAAAAACTTGGCGCTGGCCATCATCGACGAGCAGCACCGCTTCGGCGTGGCCCAGCGGCTGGCCTTGCGCGACAAGCTCGATGACGCAGGCCAAGAGCCGCACTTGCTGATGATGTCGGCCACGCCCATTCCGCGCACGCTGGCGATGAGCTACTACGCCGACTTGGATGTCTCCACGCTGGACGAGCTGCCGCCGGGGCGCACGCCCATCGTCACCAAAGTGGTGTCGGACAGCCGCCGCGAGCAGGTGATAGAGCGCATTCGCGCCCAAGTTGATCAAGGGCGGCAGGTGTACTGGGTCTGCCCGCTGATTGAAGAAAGCGAAGCGCTGGACTTGAGCAACGCCACCGCCACCCACGCCGAACTGAGCGAGGCGCTGCCCGGCGTGATGATCGGCCTGCTGCACTCGCGCATGGCCCCGGCAGAAAAGAAAGCGGTGATGGACTTGTTCACCGACGGTCTGGTGGCCGTGCTGGTCAGCACTACGGTGATTGAAGTCGGCGTTGATGTGCCCAACGCCAGCCTGATGGTGATCGAACACGCTGAACGCTTTGGCCTGAGCCAGTTGCACCAACTGCGCGGGCGCGTGGGGCGCGGCGCGGCAGCGTCGGCCTGCGTGTTGCTCTACAGCCAGCCCGATGGCGGACGCTTGAGCGAAGCCTCGCGTGAGCGCCTGAAAGCGATGGCCGAAACCAACGACGGCTTCGAGATCGCCCGGCGCGACTTGGAAATTCGCGGGCCGGGCGAATTCCTCGGTGCGCGCCAGTCTGGAGCCGCCTTGCTGCGCTTTGCCAATTTAGAGACTGACGCACCGCTGCTGGACTGGGCGCGGCGGCTGGCCCCGCACCTGCTTGATCAGCACCCGCAACTGGCCGAACGCCATGTGGCGCGCTGGTTGGGAGGAAAATCCGAGTTTTTGAAGGCATGAGCCACACATGACCCTCACCGAACTGAAATACATCGTCGCCGTCGCCCGTGAAAAGCACTTTGGCCGGGCGGCGGAGGCGTGCTTTGTCTCGCAGCCGACGCTGAGCGTGGCGATCAAGAAGCTGGAAGACGAGCTGGAGGTCAAGCTGTTTGAGCGCAGCGCCAACGAGGTCACGATCACGCCGCTGGGCGAAGAGATCATCCGCCAAGCGCAAAGCGTGCTGGAGCAAGCGGCGCTCATCCGCGAGATTGCCAAGCGTGGCAAAGACCCGCTGGCGGGGCCGATTCGGCTGGGGCTGATTTACACCATCGGGCCGTACTTGCTGCCGGACTTGGTGCGCAACACCATCCGCATGTCGCCGCAAATGCCGTTGATGCTGCAAGAGAACTTCACCGTGCGCTTGCTAGAAATGCTGCGCACCGGCGAGCTGGACTGCGCGATTTTGGCCGAGCCCTTTCCCGACACCGGGCTGGCGCTGGCCCCGCTGTATGACGAGCCGTTCATGGCCGCGCTGCCCAGCAGCCACCCGCTGGCCAAGCGCAAGTCGGTGACGACCGAGCAGCTCAAGACCGAAACCATGCTGCTGTTGGGCAACGGTCATTGCTTTCGCGATCACGTGCTGGAGGTGTGCCCGGAGTTCGCCCGCTACGCCAGCAATGCCGAGGGCATCCGTCGCAGCTTTGAGGGTTCGTCGCTGGAAACCATCAAGCACATGGTGGCGGCGGGCATGGGCGTGACGCTGGTGCCGCGCCTGTCGGTGCCCAAAGAGGCGCTGGAGTCGGGCCGTAAGCGCCGCAAGGATGAAGACGCTTTCGTCAAGTACCTGCCCATCGTGGATGCGCGTGGTGTGCCGCCGCCCATGCGCCGCGTGGTGCTGGCGTGGCGGCGCAGCTTCACCCGCTACGAGGCGATTGCCGCGCTGCGCAACGCAATCTACGCCTGCGAGTTGCCGGGCGTGAAGCGCTTGTCCTGAATTTGTTTGACGATCAAGGAGTGCTGGAATGAAAACTGCCCAAGCCGGGCTGCTGTTGCCCGTGCCGCCGATGGGGCGCTATCTGTGCTTTGAATTGGTCAGCTCTGCGCCCGCCATGTTGCGCGAGGCGTTGCGCCGGGTCACGCCGCTGGTCGATGGCGAGCACACCGTGCTGGCTGTGGGGCCGAGTTTGGTGGCCGCGCTGGGGCTGGAGGTGCCGGGTCTGCGCGAGTTGCCTGCGCTGATCGGGCCGCAGGTGTCGGTGCCGTCCACGCCCGTGGCGCTGTGGTGTTGGCTGCGCGGCACGGATCGCGGTGTGCTGATCCACCGGGGGCGTGCGCTGGCCGAGGCGCTGGCCCCGGCGCTGCAACTGACGCAAGTGGTCGATGGCTTTCGCCACGGGCGGGGCCGCGATCTGACCGGCTACGAAGACGGCACCGAAAATCCGAAGGATGCCGACGCCGAACGCGCTGCGCTGATTCGGCAAGGTGCGGGTTTGAAGGGCGGCAGCTTTGTCGCGGTGCAGCAGTGGCTGCATGACCTGGACGCCTTCGCGGCCATGCCGCCTGCCGCCCAAGACGCCATGATTGGCCGCAAGCGCCGGGGCAATGCCGAGATCGAGGACGCGCCCGCCTCGGCCCACGTCAAGCGCACCGCGCAAGAGAGTTTCACGCCTGAGGCCTTTGTGCTGCGCCGCTCCATGCCCTGGACGGCGGGCGAGCAGGCCGGGTTGATGTTTGTGGCGTTCGGCAAGTCGCTGGATGCGTTCGAGGCCCAGCTCACCCGCATGGTGGGGCTGGAAGATGGGGTGACGGACGCGCTGTTTGCCATGTCGCGCCCGGTCACCGGCAGTTACTTGTGGTGCCCGCCGGTGCGGCAGACGGCGCAAGGCCCGCAGTTGGATTGGCGACAGTTGAGGGTGTGATGCAGGCTAAGTTGCAGTTGTATTTGGATTTGATCCGTTGGAATCGCCCGGCGGGCTGGTTGTTGTTGCTGTGGCCCACGCTGGGCGCGCTGTGGCTGGCGGCGGGTGGCTTTCCCGGTTGGCATTTGCTGGCGGTGTTCACGCTGGGCACGATCTTGATGCGCAGCGCCGGTTGCTGCATCAACGATGTGGCGGATCGGCGCTTTGACCGGCACGTCAAGCGCACCGCTCAGCGCCCGGTGACCAGCGGCAAGATCAGCGTGAAAGAGGCGCTGACGGTGGGCGCGGTGCTGGCGCTGGCCGCGTTCGGGCTGGCGCTGACCACCAATCTGGTGACCATCCTTTGGTCGCTGGGCGCACTGGTGGTGACGCTGATTTACCCGTATGCCAAGCGCTACGTGGCCATGCCGCAGGCGGTGTTGGGCGTGGCGTTCAGCTTTGGCATTCCAATGGCGTTCACGGCGGTGTTGGGCGGCGTGCCGGGTTGGGTTTGGGGTTTGGTGCTGGGCAACTTGTGCTGGGTGCTGGCCTACGACACCGAGTACGCGATGGTTGACCGTGACGACGACCTCAAAATCGGCATGAAAACATCAGCCATCACCTTGGGCGACTGGGATGTGGCGGCGATCACGCTGTTCTATTTGGTGTACCTGGCGCTGTGGACGGCGCTGGCTGCGCCGCCTGGCACTTGGTCGCTGACTTTCGGGGCCGCGAGCGGCGCGGACAGCGCGAGCAGTGCATTAGCCTGGCGCAGGGTTTCGGTGCTGGCCGTGATGCTGGCGGCGGCGTTGGCGCAGGTGGCGTGGCATTACACGCTGATCCGCGAGCGCCAGCGTGAGTCGTGCTTTCACGCTTTCCGGCTCAATCACTGGCTGGGCTGCACGGTGTTTGCGGGCATCGTGCTGCTCTACGCCATCGCTTGACGGCATAGAGCGCGGGCCGGTTCAAGCGCCGAATTCGTCGCCCAGCTCGTGCGCGCGGTGGCGAGCGGCGTGCATGGCGCGCATGAAGGCGTTGTGTACGTTGTCTTGCTCCATCGACGTGATGGCCGCGTAAGTCGTGCCGCCTTTGGAGGTGACGCGCTCGCGCAGCACGGCGGGCGATTCATCAGAACTGCGTGCCAATTCGGATGCGCCCACGAAAGTGCCTATCGCCAACTGGTGCGCCTGCGCGGCAGACAAGCCCATGTCCACACCGGCTTGCGTCATTGCTTCCAAGAAATAGAAGACGTAGGCCGGGCCGGAGCCCGACAGCGCGGTTACCGCATCCAGTTGCTGTTCCTGATCAACCCACAAATGCTGGCCGGTGGGGGCGATGACGCGCTCAATCAACGTGCGGTCTTCGGCGCTGGCAGCGGCGCGTGCAAACAAGGCCGTCACGCCCATGCCGACCAGCGCGGGCGTGTTGGGCATGGCGCGCACCACGCGCTGCGTGCCCAGCCAACTGGCGATGCTGTCGCTGCGAATGCCCGCAGCCACGCTCAGGTGCAGCGCGTGCTTGGTGTGAAAGCGGGTTTCGAGCGCGGCAGCTTTGAAAGTCTGTGGCTTGACGGCCCACACCACCAGCGAAGCACGTGCCAGCGCCGGGCCCGGTTTGTTCAGCGCGGTGATGCCGAATTGCGCGTGCAACTTGTCGCAAGCTTCGGCGTAGGGTTCAACCACGTCGATGTGGCGCGCGTCGTAGCCTTGCTTGTACAAGCCGCCGATGAGGGCGCTGGCCATGTTGCCGCCGCCAATGAAGGTGATGTGAGGTGTCGTCATGCTGTGTGGCCCCGGTGGATGTGGGTCTGAAATTGTCGTTGACTGGGCCCGCTGCCTGCGGGTGTGGTGATTTTCCATCACCCAAGAAAAAGCCCAGATACGGGCTTGACTTGAGTGTATAAGTTAGCAATAATCGCAGGCTTCACTTGAAAAAGTGCAAGTTTCTTGCCCAGCAAAAGCGTCGTGAGTGGTTCATGGCGTGGACGACGGGCCCAAGACTGATCTGATGCGCCTAGCTTGCGAGGTGCAGCGGGTGCAAGTTGGGAATATTGAAATGATCCAGACAGAATCTCGGTTAGACGTTGCCGACAACACCGGCGCGAAGTCCGTCCTGTGCATCAAGGTGCTCGGCGGTTCTAAGCGTCGCTACGCCAGTGTTGGCGACATCATTAAAGTGAGCATCAAAGAAGCCGCACCGCGTGGCCGCGTCAAAAAAGGCGAGGTTTACAGCGCAGTGGTGGTTCGTACGGCCAAGGGCATTCGTCGTAGCGATGGCTCGTTGGTTAAATTCGACGGCAACGCAGCAGTGTTGCTGAACGCCAAATTGGAGCCTATCGGCACCCGCATCTTCGGCCCGGTCACGCGTGAACTGCGTACCGAGAAGTTCATGAAGATCGTGTCCTTGGCTCCTGAAGTTTTGTAAGGACACGCCATGAACAAGATTCGTACAGGCGACGAAGTCATCGTGATCACCGGTCGCGACAAAGGTAAGCGCGGCAAAGTCGTGTCCCGCAAGGATGACTCGATGTTGCTGGTTGAAGGCATCAATCTGGTGAAAAAGCACGCCAAGCCCAACCCCATGAAGGGTGTTGTTGGCGGTATCGTGGAAAAGACCATGCCGATTCACCAGTCCAACGTGGCCATTTTCAACGTGGCAGCTGGCAAGGCTGACCGCGTGGGCATCAAACTCCTGGCTGATGGCAAGCGCGTTCGCGTTTACAAGTCCAGCGGTGAAGAAATCAAGGCGGCATGACCATGGCACGACTGCAAGAAATCTATCGCGACAAAGTTGCTCCCGAGTTGATGGCCAAGTTTGGCTACACCTCGCCGATGCAAGTGCCCCGTTTGACCAAGATCACCCTGAACATGGGTGTGAGCGAAGCCGTGGCTGACAAGAAGGTCATGGACAACGCCGTGGGCGACCTGACCAAAATCGCAGGCCAAAAGCCCGTGGTAACCAAGGCTAAGAAGGCTATCGCTGGTTTCAAAATCCGCGAAGGTCAAGCCATTGGTTGCATGGTGACCCTGCGTGGCGTGCAAATGTACGAATTCCTGGATCGTTTCGTGACCGTGGCTCTGCCCCGCGTGCGTGACTTCCGTGGTATCTCGGGTCGTGCATTTGATGGTCGCGGCAACTACAACGTTGGCGTCAAAGAACAAATCATTTTCCCTGAAATTGAGTACGACAAGGTTGATGCCTTGCGCGGTCTCAATATCAGCATCAC
>CALMOI010000345.1 GCA_937871735.1 uncultured Comamonadaceae bacterium | reverse complement strand
AGGGAAATAAAATTTATGTCATTGATGCATTAACGGGTGCTTTGGTGCGCTCTTTTGGTACAGCGCGCAGCGTCATTGCCGATACCACGCTGGTAGTAGATAACCATAAAAAAGCACTTTATGGATATACTGCTGACATGGGCGGCAATGTGTACCGTCTGTCTTTCGGCAGCGGCGGAACAGCGACATGGAATATCACTCAAATTGCCTCTTTGGGTTGCAATGCGCCATCTATTTGCACAGATGCCGTCGCCAATCGAAAATTTGGATTTGCCCCCAGCGTTGTGACCGCCGATAGCATCACTTATTACATCATGCTAGGTTCGGGCGAACGTGAAAAACCCGTGAGTTACTATGCCGCAGCACACAGCGTGACCAATTACTTTTTTGCCATCAAAGACAAACCCGCTGACAGTTCTTGGTTAACTTCGCAGTTTGCCGCGTGTGGCGGTTATTTGATTTGCAAAGCATCGCTGACATTCATTGCTGCGGACGATCAATCACCCGCCTCAGTCAGCGACAAAGGCTGGTATTTGGGACTGGCTGCTGGTGAACAGGTGGTCACTTCGGCGCTGACTATTTTTGGCACCGTCAGCTTCAGCACGCACCAGCCCGCAGATCGGGTGGGCCATGCTTGCAGCGCCCATTTGGGCCGCAGCTGGGTCTACAACATCAGCTACACCAACGCAGAGCCGCTGAACTCATCCCGGTCAGACAACGTGGCTGGCAACGGTTTTCCGCCTTCGCCCGTGGGTGGGCGCTTGAGTTTGGACGATGGCTCCGTCGTCAACTTTTGCATGGGCTGCTCCAGCAAAGGCGGCTTTGCACCCGCCGAGCGCACGGCTCCAAGCGGTGGCCGCTCATTTAAATCGCGCCTGTATTGGTACATCGGGAAATAGACCGTGCTTTGCAGGTCTTGCAATTGCACAACTTCTCCCCAACTCCGAGGCTCTGTTCTATTTTGAAAGCGACTTCATGTCCGATCTGATCCACAAGCTGCAATCGCGTTACGCCACCAAAAAGTACAACCCGACCAAAGTTGTGCCCCAAGACAAGGTTGATCGCATCGTCGAGGCCATTCGCCTGACCGCATCCTCCAGCGGCTTGCAGCCCTATGAAGTCATCGTGGTGACCAACAAAGAATTGCGCGAAAAAATCGTGCCCGTCGCGTGGAACCAAGCCCAAATCGTCGATTGCTCCCACCTCTTGGTGTTCGCGGGCTGGGACAACTACACCGCCGACCGCATCAACATGATGTTTGATCTGGTCAACGACGTGCGCGGCGTCAAAAACGAAGGCTGGGAAAACTACCGCCAGCAGGTGTTGAGCACCTACGTGCCCCGCGATGCCGAAGTGAATCACCAGCACATCGCCCGCCAAACCTACATTGGCTTGGGCACCGCCTTGATCGCCGCCGCCGAAGAGCAAGTTGACGCCACGCCGATGGAAGGCTTCGACCCCAAAGCCGTAGACGACATTCTCGGATTGCCAGAGCGCGGCCTGCGCAGCGTCTTGTTGCTGCCTTTGGGCTACCACGCAGACGAAGGCGACTGGCTGTTGAACCTCAAAAAAGTACGCCGCAGCCGCGAAAACTTTGTGGTTGAAATGAACTAACTGGGTTCGTCTGATGGGGCAGTAGTCGCTGCCAACGTCAACGTAGCGCCTGAACTGTCGCCAGCGGCAAAAACAGCGTCAACGGCGAGTCGGGCAGCGTGATAAAGCCGTGATGCCGGTAAAACGCTGCCGCCCGTTCGTCCTTGGCATCCACCACCAAGGCATAGGCGGCAATCTCGGCGCGGGCGGCGCGGTCAAGCGCATCGGCCAGCAGCGCGCCACCCAATCCCTGGCCCTTGAATGCTTGATCAACGGCCAGACGACCCATCCGAACCGCCGAAACGCTGGGGTAACGGGGCAGCTTCTTGCCCAGATTGGGCGGCAGATCTGCCAGCAACAAACTGGCCGAAGCCAAGGTGTAGTAGCCCGCAATGCGCTGCGTGTCGCTCAAAGCCACAAAGCAAGTCGCCACCCGGCGGCGAATGTCTTGGGTCACCTGCTGATGAAAGTAGCGGTTCAACGGTTCCGAATCGCTATGGAACGCGGCGCGCTCATGTTCCGCGCCCAGCGGCGCGAGCTGAAACGGCACCTCACTCATTGTTGGCGCAACAACAGACTGCGGCGGGTGAAAGCGCTCTCTAAGGCCGGTGTCGGTGGCGGCGGCGATTGCAAAGCTTGGGCAAAGCACTGCTGATCTGCCAGCGACAGGCGCATCACATCAGCTTGTTCGATGGCGCGTTGCGCCGCCTCATAGACGGCTGCCACGACGAAATCCGTCATGGTGCGCCCTTGAAGTTCGGCTGCGCGCTTGAACATCGCGTGCAAATCGGGAGTGATGCGGGCTTCAAGGCGGGCGGTGGACGTGGCTGCGGGCATGGTGGGCTCCTTTGGTGGTTGATGATACGGCAAATTGCCGTACAAAAAGAAGAGTTCTTGCGGTCAACAAATGTCCGGTTTGGGCCTGGGCTGGCGTTTTTGCCATCGTGGTCTGAACCGCATAATCGCCCGACACCAAATTTCGGGAACGCACTGCGACATGCTGGACGACATCAAAAAAACACTCTGGGCCACCGCCGACAAACTGCGCGCCAACATGGACGCCGCCGAGTACAAGCACTTGGTGCTCGGGCTGATCTTCGTCAAATACATCTCTGACACCTTTGCCGCACGCCACGCCGAAGTGCGCCTGCGCCTGACCGACCCGGACGATGACTACTTCTACGGCGACGCCGACCCCGAAGACATCGCCGCCGAACTCGAAGACCGCGACTACTACAAAGAAGTGAACGCCTTTTGGGTGCCCGAGCCCGCCCGCTGGGAAGCGCTGCGCGCCGCCGCCAAGCAGCCCGACATCGGCAAGCGCATTGACGAAGCGCTGACGCTGATTGAGCTGGAAAACCCCAAGCTCAAAGGCATCTTGGACAAACGCTACGCCCGCGCCCAACTGCCCGACGGCAAGCTGGGCGAACTGGTCGATCTGATCTCCACCATCGGCTTTGGCGACAACGCCACCACCGCCCGCGACGTGCTGGGGCAGGTGTACGAGTACTTTCTGGGCATGTTCGCCAGCGCCGAAGGCAAGCGCGGCGGTGACGATCACACCCCGCGCAGCGTCGATTGGTTGCTGGTGTCTGTACTCGCCCCGGTTCATGGGCAGATTTACGACCCTTGCTGCGGCGCAGCCAGCACCCTTGTGCTGGCCGATGAGTACTCGAAAGCCCACGGCGGCAAACCGGGTGATTTGTCGATTTACGGGCAAGATGCCAACCCCACCACATGGCGGCTGGCGGTCATGCATTTGGCGATTCGCGGCATTGACTTCAACTTGGGGCGCGAGCCGGGCGACACCTTCACCCACAACCAGCACCCCAACTTGCGCGCCGACTTTGTTGTCGCTGGGCCGCCCTTCAACATCAGCGACTGGTGGCACGGCAGCTTGATGGGCGATGCGCGCTGGGTGTATGGCGACCCGCCGCCGGGCAACGCCAACTACGCCTGGTTGCAGCACATGCTGCACCACCTCAAACCCACCGGGCGCGCAGGCATCGTGCTGGCCAACGGCAGCATGTCCAGCAGCCAAAACAGCGAAGGCCAAATCCGCGCCGCAATGGTCGAAGCCGACGTGGTCGAAGTCATGGTCGCGCTGCCCGGCCAGTTGTTTTTCAACACCCAAATTCCGGCTTGCCTGTGGTTTTTGGTCAAGCAGAAAAAGCAGCGCAAAGGCCATGTGCTGTTCATTGACGCGCGCAAGCTGGCCCGCATGATCAGCCGCGTGCAGTCAGAGCTGGCCGACGACGTGATAGCGCGCATCGCCGCCACCGTGGCCGCATGGCGCGGCGAGCCGGGCGCGGGCGCGTACCAAGACGAGCCGGGCTATTGCCGCAGCGTGCCGCTGGCCGAGATTGCGCAACACGGCCACGTCTTCACGCCGGGCCGCTACGTCGGCGCGCAAGAGGTTGAAGACAACGACGAAGACTTCGCCACCAAGATGCAGCAGCTCACCGAAAAACTGGGCGAGCAAATGGCAAAAGGCGCAGAGTTGGACACGCTGATTCGAGCCAAGCTGGGAGGGTTGGGGTATGAGTTCTGAGATGGTGGCGCGCGCAATCGGGCAACAGCCTGTTGCCCAATTTGCGCAACAGCTTGTTGCGCAAATGCCGTCCAAAAGATTGACTGAACGGGTGTTGGGAGGGATGAGTTATGAGTGCTGAGTGGCCAATTCTTCCACTTGGGGAGTTAACGATTAACCATGATGGAAAACGTAAACCTGTCAAAGAGTCACAACGTAAATCAGGGCCGTATCCATATTACGGTGCGTCTGGAATTGTTGATTATGTAGATGGCTATTTATTTGATGGGGATTATCTTTTGATTGGAGAGGATGGTGAAAATATGCGTACTCGCCAAACTCCAATCGCATTTATGGCGCGAGGAAAGTTTTGGGTCAATAATCACGCTCATATCGTCACAGGAAACCATTTGGCCGATACGCGGTTTTTGATGTACTCCGTGCTGAATTCAGATATTAATTCTTATCTGACGGGTGCTGTTATGCCAAAACTGACACATGGGAATTTGAACAAAATCTTGTTGTCGTGTCCTCCGCTTGATGTTCAGAATGAAATTGTTAGCGTACTTGGTGCCCTCGACGACCGCATTGCCCTCCTGCGCGAAACCAACGCCACGCTCGAAGCCATCGCCCAGGCGCTGTTCAAGTCGTGGTTTGTCGATTTCGACCCGGTGCGCGCCAAGATGGAAGGCCGCGCCCCCGAAGGCATGGA
>CALMOI010000344.1 GCA_937871735.1 uncultured Comamonadaceae bacterium | reverse complement strand
GGCCTGCGCTCCATCCTGCGCCACGACCCGGACAAGATCATGGTCGGCGAAATCCGCGACCACGAAACGGCAGAAATCGCCGTGCAGTCGGCGCTGACCGGGCACTTGGTGCTCACCACCGTCCACGCCAACAACGTGTTTGACGTGCTGGGGCGCTTTACCCATTTGGGCATAGACCCGTATTCGTTTGTCTCGGCGCTCAACGGCGTGTGGGCGCAGCGGCTGGTGCGGGTCAACTGCCCGCACTGCGCCGCGCCCTATGTGCCCAGCGACGAGGCGCTGGCGCTGCTGCGCCTGACGCGCGCCGACGTGCAGGGCTACCGCTTCATGGCGGGCAGCGGCTGCGGCGACTGCCGGGGCACGGGCTACAAGGGGCGGCGCGCGATTGCCGAAATCCTGATCCTGAGCGACGAAATCCGCGAGCTGATCGTCGAAAAAGCCCCCATCCGCCGCATCAAAGAAGTGGCGCGCCAGCAAGGCACCCGCAGCCTGCGCGAAGCCGCCCTGGTGCTGGCGCGCAATGGCGAAACCACGCTGGCCGAAGTCAACCGGGTGACGCTGCATGCTTGAATCGTTGAAGTCGTGGGGCTCGTCGTCGGGCTTGCAGATCGTGCTGGGGCCGCAGCGCGTGGCACTGGTGTTGCAGCCCAGCGGCTGGCGCAGCGCCCCCACCGTGGTGGCCCAATGGCAGCCCGATGGCACCTCCGCCCCTGCGGGTGCCACCGAGTTGACCGCCATCTTGGACGGCTTGCTGACCACTGCCGCCGTGCGCCGCCTGCCCACGCGCATCGTGCTGGCCGACAGCTTAGTGCGCACTTGGACGGTGGAGCCACCGCGCAATGCCAGTCGCTACCAAGACTGCGAAGCTGCTGTTCATATGCGCTTTCAACAGGTGTTTGATGAGCCCCTCGCCGACTGGCAATTGAGCTTTGACGCTGAAGCCAGCCAGCCCTTTTTGGCCTGTGCGCTGCGGCGCAGCGTGGTGAGCGCGCTGGCTGCGGTGCTGGCCGCGCACCAGTTGACGCTGCTGGCGCTGGAGCCCGAGTTCGTGCTGCTGTGGAACCACTGGCAGCGCCGTCTGCCCGCCGGGGCGTGGTGGGGACTGTGCCAAGACACGGTGTTGACCTTGGGGCGCGTGCAGTCGGGGCGCTTGGTGGCGCTGCGCCGCTTGCCGCTGCCGCAGGCTTCGTCGCAGGCGCTGATCCACACCGTCCAGCACGAGGCCAACCGCTGGCAGCAGCCCGTGCCCACGCGCTTGGGGTTGTGCGGCGCGCCGCCGCGTGCGTGGCTGGGGGCGCACGCGGGCGCTTTTCACGCTGAACTGCTGGGGCCGCACCACCAAGCCTTGGCACTGTGGGGGCTGGCACCATGAAACCCTTGCGCATCGACTTTGCCCCGCGCACGCGCACGGCGCTGCTGTACCGGGTGCCGCTGTGGCTGTGGCCCTTGCTGTCGTTTGCGCTGATGCTGGTGCTGGGCGCGCTGTGGCAATTGGGCACGCTGCACCAGCACACCGAGCAAGCGCAAGCCGATTTGGCCGACACCCGCGAGCGCCTGAGCCAACGCGCAGGCCAGCCGCGCCGCGCCGCCGCACGCAGCGCCCAGGCACTGGTGCTGCCGCCCGAGCAAGTCAGTGCCATCAACGCCGCCGTGCGCCAGCTCAATTTGCCGTGGGACGAATTGCTGGAAACCTTGGAAGCCGCTGCCCATCCGCGTGTGGCCTTGCTGGAGCTGCACCCCGAAGCCGCCACCCGTCGCCTGCAAGGCGTGGCCGAAGCCAAGTCTGCCGACGACATGATCGCCTACATCGAACGGCTCAAAGCCCAAGAACTGCTGGATGGCGTGCTGCTCAGCAGCCACCAAGTCAACGAACAAGACCGCAACAAGCCGGTGCGCTTTGAGTTCAGCATCACCTGGAAAGACGTCGAACCATGAAGTCTTGG
The DNA here is from genome assembly GCA_937871735.1 of uncultured Comamonadaceae bacterium. Taxonomy (GTDB): domain Bacteria; phylum Pseudomonadota; class Gammaproteobacteria; order Burkholderiales; family Burkholderiaceae_C; genus CALMOI01. Next base: position 4,602 of record CALMOI010000344.1, on the reverse strand, counting down.
CACGCTTGGCACGCTTGGCATCCGCAGCAAGGGCTGCTGCGCATGGAACTGGCGCTGCGCCGCAGCCACCCGGCAACGCTGACGTTGCTGGCGCTGGCCGCATTCGCCGCGCTGCTGTGGCTGCTGGTGCTGCCCGCCGAACAAGCGCGTGGCAGCCATGTGCAAGCGCAAGCTGCGCAGGCCCGCCTCCAACTGCGCCAGCAAGCGCAAACCCCGCCAGTCGATGACACCCCGCAAGCGCAACAGCACTTAGATGCCTTTTGGGCCACCTTGGGCGATGCCCGCCGCCCCGAACAGCAAGTGCGCAGCCTGTTCGCCTTGGCCCGTGATGTGGAGCTGGAGCTGCTGCAAGGCCAGTACAAAATGAGCTGCGACGAGGCCCAAACCCTGTGCCAGTACCGCATCCAGTTGCCGGTGCATGGCAGCTACAGCGCGGTGCGCACCTTCATGACCCAGGTGCTGCGCGCCATTCCATTTGCCGCGCTCGACGATGTCAAACTGCAACGCGATGCCGTCACCGACGATGTCATCACAGCCCAACTCAGCCTGACGCTGTACCTGCGCGGCCACCCGCGCAGGGGTGCGGGAGCCGCGCCATGAAGCCCCAGCACGCGCTGATGGCGCTGGCCTTGGTGGCCTCGGCCTGCCTGGCCCTGTTTGGCGACAAAACCCCCGCCGATCAAGCCGCCGCTGATGTGGCCGAGCCGGTAGACCGCCCCGCCCGCACGGGTGCGCCGGGACAGGCTGCGCCTGTCCCCGTGAGCCCGCGCAGCGCCAGCCCAAGCAGCGCCGCCAGCAATGGCGTGGTGACGATCTTGCGCTTGCGTGAACGTGCGCCGTACGCACCGCGTCGGGGCCAAGCGCTGCCTGAAGCGGCGCTGTTCGGCACCACCAGTTGGAATCCGCCGCCGCCTTCGGTGACTGCCGGGCCGCCGCCGCCACCGCAAGCGCCGCCCTTGCCCTACAGCTTCATCGGCAAAAAGCAAGAAGACGGCGCATGGGAGGTCTACCTGGCCGTGGGCGACGACACCCGCGTGGTGCGTGCCCACAGCGTGCTGGACGGCCAGTACCGCATCGATGCCATTCGCCCGCCCACCTTGAGCCTGACCTACCTGCCTTTGCAGCAGGTGCAAACCCTGAATATCGGAACCGCAGAGTGAATCACGGCCTCAACTCCCTTTCTTTATCGTTACCGCCTGTCTCGTTTGGCGTGCTGCGGCAGCGGCGCTGGCCGCGTGTGGTGTGGGCCGCCAGTCTGTGTGCGGGGCTGGCCGTGCTGTCGGGGTGCGCGGGTCAAGTCGCCTTTCGCGAAGGCCAGCGCTTGCTGGCGCAAGATCACCTGGAAGACGGCTTGACCCAATTGCAGCAAGCCATCAACGCCGACCCGCAATCGGGCGAGTACCAACGCACCTACTTGCTGGCGCGTGAACGGGCCGTGACCCGTTTGCTGGAACAAGCCGAACGCCAGCAAGCGGCAGATCACCGCGCCGAAGCAGCCCAGCTTTACCAGCGCGTGCAGGTGATTCAGCCGGACAACCCCTTGGCCCGCCAAGGCCTGCTGGCGCTGGAGCGCCAAGAGCGCCAAGTCGGCTTGCTGGCCGAGGCCACGCGCGCCGTGCAGTCGCGGGACTGGAGCGCCGCCCGCAGCACGCTGGACGCGGTGTTGCGCGTCGACCCGGTGCAGCCTCAGGCGCTGGCGCTGCAAGCCCAAATTGCCGCGCAAACCGCCGCGCCGCCCGCCGATACCGGCTTGCGCACAGCTTTTCGCAAGCCGATCTCCATCGAGTTTCGTGACGTGCCGCTGCGCCAAGCCTTTGATGTGCTGTCCAAAGGCTCGGGCCTGAACTTCGTGTTCGACAAGGATGTGAAGGCTGATCAAAAGCTCACCATGCTGCTGCGTGACAGCACGGTGGAAGCAGCGCTGCACTTTTTGCTGATCACCAACCAGCTCGAACAGCAGGTCATGAACGGCAACACCTTGCTGATCTACCCCAACACGCCCGCCAAGCTCAAGGACTACCAAGAGCTGAGCGTGCGCACCTTCCACATGGCCAACACCGATGCCAAAGCGGTGGCGGCCACGCTCAAAACCCTGTTCAAAGGCCGCGATGTGGTGGTCGATGACCGGGCCAACATGCTGGTGGTGCGCGACACCCCCGAAGCGCTGCGCATGGTCGAAAAGTTGGTGGCCTTGCACGACGTGCCCGAGCCGGAAGTGATTTTGGAGGTCGAGATTTTGGAAGTCTCCCGAGCCAAGCTGCTGGAGTTGGGCGTGCGCTGGCCCGACAGCCTGACGCTGGCCCCGCTGGCTACCGACACCTCCGTCGGCTTGACTCTGAAGGATTTGACCACCTTGGGCAGTACCCGCATCGGTGCCACAGTCAGCTCCCCGGTACTGAATGCACGCAAGGAAGACACCGATGTCAACCTGTTGGCCAGCCCTCGTATTCGGGTGCTGAACCGCGAAAAAGCCAAAGTGTTGATCGGCGAGAAGCTGCCGGTGGTGTCGGTGACTTCATCGCCCACGGGTGGCTTTGCCGAGGCGGTGACTTACATCGACGTGGGGCTGAAGTTGGAGGTGGAGCCCACCATCTACCGGGGCAACGACATCGTGATCAAGTTGGGGCTGGAGGTCAGCAACATTGCGGGCAGCACCACCACCAAGCTGGGCGGTTTGGCCTACACCTTGGGCACGCGCAACGTCAACACCGTGCTGCGCCTGCGCAATGGCGAAAACCAAGTGCTGGCGGGCCTGATCAACGACGAAGATCGCAAGACCGCCAACAAGCTGCCCGGTTTGGGCGAGTTGCCGGTGGCCGGGCGCTTGTTTGGCAGCACGCTGGACGACGGTAAGAAGACCGAGATCGTGCTGTCCATCACGCCGCGCTTGGTGCGCAACATCAACCGCCCAGAAGGCAGCTTGCTGGAGTTCCGCAGCGGCACCGAGGGCAATTTGCGCGAGCGTCCGGCTGAACCCGTGGCGCTGCCGTCACCCGATGCCAAGCGTGCGCCCTAGTCGCAGCGCGGGCTTCACGCTGCTGGAGTTGATGGTGACGCTGGCCATCGTCGCGGTGCTGGGGCTGTTGACGGTGCCGGTGCTGCAAATTTCGGTGCAGCGCGCCAAAGAGCAGGAGCTGCGCACCGCGCTGCATGAGATTCGGGGCGCGCTCGATGCCTACAAGCGCGCCGCTGAGGCCAACGACATCGAGGTGCCGCCCGAAGCCTCGGGCTATCCCCCGAATCTGGAGATGTTGGTCAGCGGCGTGCCGTGGCGCGACCCCCAAAAGAAAGGCAAGCTGTACTTCCTGCGTCGCCTGCCGCGTGACCCGATGAATCCGCAAACCGAACTCAGCCCCGTTGCCACATGGGGCCAACGCAGCTATGCCAGCGAAGCCAGCGACCCGCAGTCCGGCGCGGATGTGTTCGATGTGTACTCCCTGTCCAACAAGCTGGGCTTGAATGGCATTCCTTACTCCGCTTGGTGATCGAGACGGCCCCATGAACTTGCACGCTGCTTCCGCCCTGTTGCCTGAGCGTCCGCGCACGGCGCGCGGCTTCACTTTGATTGAGCTGCTCGTGGTGTTGTCCATCGTGGCGCTGCTGCTGACGCTGGCGGTGCCGCGTTACTTCCAGAGCATCGACAACGCCAAGGAAACGGTGCTGGTCGATAACCTGCGCCAAACTCGCGAGATTTTGGACAAGTTCTTTGCCGACACCGGGCGCTACCCAGACGCGCTCGATGAGCTGGTGGACAAGCAGTACCTGAAAGCGCTGCCCTACGACCCGGTGACCGGCAGTGCGACCACATGGGTGATCGAGCTGCCCAAAGAAGGCATCAAGGGCAAGGTCTACAACTTGCACAGCGGTGCGCCTGGGGCGAACCGCTACGGTCAGCCTTTTGGGGAGCTGTAGCGTGCGGCGCGGCGGGCGAGCGCTTCAGCAGGGCTACACCTACATCGGCTTGCTGCTGTTTGTGGCGGTGCTGGGGCTGGTGAGCGCCAGCACCTTGCGCATCGGCGTGACCGCGCAGCGCCGCGTGGCGGAGCAAGAGCTGCTGGAGCGCGGCTGGGCCTTGACCCAAGCCTTAGAAAGCTACGCCAGCATGACCCCGCGTGGGCAAAACCCGTACCCGCAGAGCATTCAAGACCTGTTGCGGGATCCCCGCTTTCCGAAAGTGGTGCGTCACCTGCGGCGCGTGGAAGTCGATCCGATGACGGGCAGCACCACTTGGGGCGAGGTCTGGACGGAAGATCGGCGCGGCATTGCCGGATTTCACAGCCTGTCCGACCAAACCGCGTGGCGGCGCGACTTGCCTACGCCCTTTGACGACTTCAACGACAAGCCGCTTTACCGCGACTGGGTGTTTCGCGCTGGGCTGGGAAGTTGAGCCAGATGGTTTTGCGCGCTGACCAAGCCTTGGGCAGCGGCCTTGCCGATCCAATGTGCTGCAAAGACCGAGTTGCGCGGTAGACCCAAGCCTTGTCGTGCAGGCGCGGCAAGGTCTCGGCATCGGCGACGGTGAAAACGCGGATGCCATGGGCCGCAAACTGTGCCTGGGCGGCGATCATCGCTTCGGCTTCATAGGTGGGCACAAACACCGCC
>CALMOI010000343.1 GCA_937871735.1 uncultured Comamonadaceae bacterium | reverse complement strand
TGATGCTGACGACCGAATGCATGGTCGCTGAAGCACCGAAGGATGACGCTCCTGCCGGTGGCATGGGTGGCGACATGGGCGGTATGGGTGGCATGGGCGGCATGGGCATGTAATTGCGCCCGGCTGCTGGAGGGGCTTCGCCCCTTCTTGCTCCACAAAAAACCCCGCAAGGTGCGAGCCTTGCGGGGTTTTTTCATTCAAATTACTTGCTGCTTTTTTTGCGTGCTTTTTGAGTGGTAGCTTTGTCCTTGTGGCTGGGCTTTTTTTCAGCACAAGGCAAATAGGGGCACATGCGCGTCATCAAGCCTGCGGTGGAGGCATCCAAGCCTTCTACCTTGCAGTCCTTCATACGCTGCTCCAAATCGCCAGCCAAGACCTTACCCAACTCCACGCCCCATTGGTCAAAGCTGTTGATGCCCCAGATGCAACCGCTGACAAACACGCGGTGCTCTTGCAGCGCAATCAACGCGCCCAGCGAGGCCGGGGTCAACTCTTCCAGCAGCAAAAACGTGCTGGGTCGGTTGCCCGGAAAGTGCCGGTGCCCGCCCGCTGCCGCCTTGCCCACCATCAGCGCCTGCGCCTGCGCCAAGGCATTGGCCAACAAACGCGGGTGATGTTCCGGCAGATGGTGCGTCGGCTGGCACACCGCAACGAACTCCACCGGCACGATGTCCGTACCTTGGTGCAGCATCTGAAAGAACGCATGCTGCCCATTGGTTCCCGGCTCACCCCAGAGCACGGGCGAGGTGCTGTAAGGCAGCGGATAGCCGTGTAAATCGACGCGCTTGCCGTTGCTCTCCATCTCCAACTGCTGCAAATACGCCGGGTAACGGCGCAGCGCCGAGTGATACGGCGCGATGCAGCGGCTGGTGAATTGGTGGAAATTGCGATACCACACGTCCAGCAGACCCAAGCGCACCGGCAAGTTTTGCTCCAGCGGCGCGGTGCGGAAATGCTCGTCCATCTCGTGCGCGCCGGCCAGCAATTGCTTGAAACCGTCAGCGCCAATCGCTATCGCAATCGGCAAACCGATGGCTGACCAAATCGAATAACGCCCGCCCACCCAGTCCCAAAAACCAAACGTGCGGCTGATGCCGAAGGCTTGGGCTGCCGACACATTGGTGGTCAGCGCAACGAAATGCGCCGCCACATCCACGCCACCTTCGCGCTGAAACCAAGCCTTGGCAGAGCGCGCATTGGTCAAAGTCTCTGCGGTGGTGAAGGTCTTGGAGGCAATCAAAAACAGCGTGTGCTCGGGCTTGAGCCGACGCAGCACCGCATCAATTTCATGGCCGTCCACATTCGAGACAAAGTGCAGGCGTTTGCCAGGATGCTGGTAATGCTCCAGCGCCTGCACCACCATTTGCGGCCCCAAGTCCGAGCCGCCGATGCCAATGTTCACGATGTCGGTGATCTGATCGTTGGCGCGCACTTGTTCGGCAAACGTCAACATCGCCGCCAACGTGGCGTGGACTTCTTGCAAGCCCTGCTCCAGCACTTCGTGCATTTGGGTCTGCAACGGCTGATCGGCGGGGTAGCGCAGCAAGGTGTGCAGCACCGAGCGGCCTTCGGTCAGGTTGACGCATTCACCGGCGTACATCGCATCGCGCCGCCGCGTCAGGCCACAGGTTCTGGCCAGCGAGAACAGCAAGGCCTCGGCTTCGCGGTCTATCAAGTTTTTGGACAAATCAGCGAACACATGCGGTGCGCTTTGGCTGAAATGCGTGAAGCGATCTGGATCTTGGGCAAAGGCCGAGCGCAGATCAAAAGCTTTCCCTGGAGTCAATGTCACGGGGTAAAAGTGGGAATCGCAATGATCTCCCAGCATGGCCCACTCAGGGGCGGCGTCGCAGCGAACGTTCATGAAAGTAGTCTGACCAAGTGAACTCACACCATGAGGGGGCGGCCTGTGACGCCCCCATGAGGAATGCAATCACAGGCACCATGAGCAGGCCGACCGGCTCTGGTGAGAATTAAGTCACAGCACTGCGCCGCATATGCTACACGTTGTAACAGTAGACATGCCTAGTTGACGGTGGTGGTGGTGCCGCTGCCCGTCCGAGTCGTGACACGGCTGGCGGTTTGACCTTTCGGGCCCGTCACGGTGGCCGTGGTGCTGTCAGCTGTGCGGCTGACGTTGCGACTGGCCGTTTGCCCATTGGCTCCCGTCACGCTCGACGAGACTTGGCCCTGCGTACGGCTGCTTTGGTAAGTCGCCGTTTTTCCTGCGGGGCCGGTCACCGTGGACTGCCGGTCACGGGCCAGTGCCGGGGCGGCCAGCAGCAAAGCGCTCAAGCTCAAGACAGCCCAGCGAGCGGGCATGGTGATGCGAACAGATGCGTTCATGAAAAACTCCTGGTGGTGGTGAGGGAAAGGGTGGCAACAGAGTGCGTTGCTTGCTGCGCTGGCGCGGCAGTCTGCTGGCGCAAGTCGCGGGTGGTAGCGCCGGGCCAGCCGGGCGGCTTTACCAGATAGTGAAGGCGCTGCCGCCAGCCTTGGGCTTGCAGCACATCGCGCAGCAACCAAGCCCATTCGCGCAAAGCGATGACCAACGGGTTGTGACTGCGCAAGGGCGTGACCAAGCCGTAGACCGGCACCACATCGTCACGCTCGGGCCGCCAAGTGCCGAACCAGCGGTCAAACACGATCAACACGCCGCCGTAGTTGGCATCAAGGTATTCAAGGTTCGAGGCGTGATGCACCCGGTGGTGCGACGGCGTGTTCAGCACCGCCTCCAACACGCCCAGCTTGGGCACCAACGTGGTGTGCAGACCAAACTGGTACAGCAAATTCAGCCCCAGCATGGCGAAAATCGCCGCCGGGTGAAAGCCCAGCACCGCCAGCGGCAGGTAAAACAGCGCTTGCCCGCTGAGGCCCGCCGTCCAGCCCAACCGGTACGCGGCAGACAAGTTGTAGTGCGTCACCGAGTGATGCACGCTGTGCGAGGCCCAAAACCAACGCACCTCATGCCCCGCGCGGTGCTGCCAGTAGTAGATGAATTCCACGCCCACAAAGAGCAGCGCCCACGTCCAAACCTGGTCTAGCGGGGCTTCCCACAGGCGCAGCGTCCACGCGGCGGCGTAGACCGGGCCGATCAGCAACGCCGTCAACATGCCGCTCAAGCGCTGGCCCAAGGCCACCGCCAGCGAGGCTGCTGTTTCACGCCAGTCGTAGTTCAGACCTGCCTCGGGCTGGCGGCGGGCGCGGCGACGCAGCAGCAGCAACTCCAGCCCCGCCAGCAGCACCAAAACGGGCAAGGCGTAGCTCATCCAAAGCGGGTTTTGCAACAGCTCTAAGTTCATCGTCGGGCTCCAATGCCACCGTCAGGGGTGGCTTGGGAGTGACTTTAGGCCGCAGCCATGAGCCAACCATGTCAAGCGCAGTCGCATGGATGAGCAGTCATGACAAGCCGCTGGGCACTTGTCATGCTTTGTCACAGTTGCCCCGCGCCGTGGCCCGCCGCCGCCCGAACAGCCGCGATGCCGCTGCTACGATGAAGCGCACCTTCTGCACACGTCCCGCCCACTCACCGCACCCGCCGACCATGACCACCGCCCCCCGCATCCTGATCTTGGACGACGACGCCGAACTGCGCGCCATGCTGGAACGCTACCTCAGCAGCCAAGGCTTTGAGGTGCGCAGCGTGCCCACCGCCGCCGCGATGGACAAACTCCTGACCCGCGAACGCTACGACGTGCTGGTGCTGGATGTGATGATGCCCGGAGAAGACGGCTTGGCCGTCTGCCGCCGCCTGCGCGCCCAAAACGACACCATTCCCATCTTGATGCTGACCGCGCGCGGCGACCCCATCGACCGCATCATCGGCTTGGAAATGGGCGCAGACGACTACCTGCCCAAACCCTTCACGCCCCGCGAATTGGCGGCCCGGCTGCAAGCGATGGTGCGCCGCCAAACCATGCAAGGCAACCGCCCCGCGCCCGTGGCTGACACTGTGAGCTTTGGCCCCTTTGTGCTGGACTTGAGCACCCGCCGCTTGGAACGCCAAGGCGAGCTGCTCAGCCTGACCAGCGGCGAATTCGCACTGCTGCACGCCTTGGTGCGCCACCCCAACCGCCCGCTGGGGCGCGAGCGGCTGATGGAACTGGCCTATGGCCGTGACCACGAAGCCACCGACCGCAGCATTGACGTGCAAATCATGCGCTTGCGCCGCCTGCTGGAAGACAACCCGGCCCAGCCGCGCTACCTGCAAACCGTCTGGGGCGTGGGCTACCAGTTTTGCCCCGGCAGCGGCGCACCATGAAAGCGCCGCGCACGCTGTTTGGTCAGCACCTGTTGCTGCTGGTCGGGTTGATTGCCGGTGCGCAACTGGTGGGCGGGCTGCTGTTTCACCAACTGGTGCAAAAGCCCCGCGTGGCCGCGATGATTTACCACACCCGCAACCACCTCAACGCCGTGCAAGCCGCACTGCACCAACTGCCCGAAGCACAACGTGCCGCCTACGCCACCGAGCTGACCGCGTCAGGCCACACGCTGGTGCAACGGGGCGGCAGCATCTCAGGCCAAACGCCGCCTCGTTTTGACTACCTGCTGCGCTACGCCTTGGGGCAACTGCAACCCGAGCTCGGGCCAGACCGCCTCTTGCAATGGCAGCGGCAGCCGCAACCTCGGCTGTGGGTGCGCGTGCCGGTGGGGGCGGAGCACTACTGGATCGGGTTGTCCACACAAGGACTGCTGCCCAACATGGGCCTGCCACTGCTGTGGGCCAGCGTGGCCAGCGGGCTGTTGGCGCTGATGGGCGCTTGGCTGATTCAGCGCCGCATCAACCGGCCTTTGCGCCAACTGGTGCGCGCCGCTGCCGACATCGGCCAAGGCCAGCCACCTGACGGCTTACCGCAGCACGCGCCGCTTGAAATCGCCCAGCTCGCTGACAGCCTGCGCCAGCTCAGCGCCAGCCTGAGTCAGCAAGACCGCGAGCGCGCCATCATGCTGGCTGGGGTGTCGCACGACCTGCGCACGCCGCTGACCAAGCTGCAACTGGCGCTGGCCATGCTCACGCCCCAACCCGCAGATGACGACCTGCGCGCCAGCATGGAACGCCAGCTCGGCACCATCGACAGCATCGTCGGCCAGTTCATCGACTACGCCCGCGTGGGCGGCGGCGAAGCAGCGCAGCTCACCGATTTGAACGCGCTGCTAGCGCGCACCGCCCACGCCTGCCAAACGCCCGAACAGCCGCAGCACTTGGACTTGCAACCGCTGCCACCGCTGATGCTGCGCCCCGTCGCGCTGACCCGGCTGCTGGGCAATTTGCTGGAAAACGCCCGGCGCTACGCCCCCGGCCCCGTCACGCTGCGCACGCGGCAAAACGGCGACGAGGTGGAAATCACCGTGGAAGACAGCGGCCCCGGCATTGCACCCGAGCACTTGGCGCGCGTGCAGCAGCCATTTGAACGCTTGGAGAGTGCCCGCAGCGGTCACCCCGGTGCGGGCTTGGGACTGGCGATTGTGGAGCGCGTGGCGCGCTTGCACCACGGCAGTTTGACGCTAGGCCCGCGCAGCGATGGCCACAGCGGGCTGGTGGCGCGGGTGCGGCTGCGGCCCATGCCGAGCGCCGCCCGCCCCCACTGAATCAGGCGCGCAGGCCGTGGCTTTGGCGCGCCAGCTCGGTGATGCGCGACCAAGCCTTGTCACGCAAGGCATCGGCAGGCGTCAACCAAGAACCGCCCACGCAGCGCACGTTGGGCAGCGCCAAGTAGTTAGGCGCGCTCACGGGCGTGATGCCACCCGTCGGGCAAAAGCTAACTTGGGCAAACGGGCTGACCCAGGCCTTGAGCAGGTTCACACCGCCCACTGCTTCCGCCGGGAACAGCTTCAAGAAGGTGTAGCCATCGGCCAAGGCCGCCATGATTTCTGCGGACGTGGCCACGCCGGGCAGCAGCGGCAAGTCCAGCGCGCGGCAGGCTTGCCCGACCTCGCTGGTGTAGCCGGGGCTGACGGCAAAGCGCGCCCCGGCGGCGCTGGCGCGCTGGGCATCTTGGGCGTTCAACACCGTGCCCACGCCGACCAGGGCTTCGGGCAGATGTTTGGCGATCAGCTCAATCGCGGGCAAAGCGGCGGCGGTGCGCAGCGTCACCTCCAGCACCTTGACGCCACCGGCCAGCAAGGCTTCGGCCATCGGCAAAGCGTCTTCAATGCGGTCGATCACGATCACCGGGATCACGGGGCCGTGGCTGGCCAATTCAAGTGTGTTCAAAGCCATGTGCAGGCTCCTTGTTCTGCGCCACCAGCATGGCGGCGGAAATTGTGAAACAGCTCGCGACCAAAGCCGGTCGCAGCTTGCGGGGGTTGGTCGGCCAGCTCGCGGGCGGCCCATTCGGCCTCACTCACCAGCACGTCCAGTACGCCGTGAACGGCATCGAGGCGAATCAGATCGCCGTCGCGCACCTTGGCCAGCGGGCCGCCGCTCAGGGCTTCGGGGGTGATGTGGATGGCGGCGGGCACCTTGCCCGAGGCCCCGCTCATGCGGCCATCGGTGATCAGCGCCACCTTGTAGCCTTGGTCTTGCAACACGGCCAGCGGCGGCGTCAGCTTGTGCAGCTCGGGCATGCCATTGGCTTGCGGGCCTTGGAAGCGCACCACCACCACCATGTCGCAGTTCATCTCGCCGTTGGCAAAGGCGGCCAGCATGGCTTCTTGCGAGGCAAAAACCCGCGCCGGAGCCTCAATCACATGGTGCCCCTCTGGCACCGCCGACACCTTAATCACCGCCCGGCCCAGCTTGCCCTGCAACAAACGCAGTCCGCCGCTGGCTGAGAAAGGATCGCTCACCGGACGCAGCACCGCGTCGTCGCCCGATACCGTGGGCGCGCCATCGGCCCCGGCGTAGATGCCTTCTTCGTTGACGCTGGCGACATCGGGGTGCATGTAGCCGCCGTCCAGCAGCTCGCGCAAGATCCACTGGGTGCCGCCTGCGGCTTGGAACTGGTTCACATCGGCTGCGCCGTTGGGGTAGACCCGGGCCAGCAGCGGCACTGCGCTAGAGAGCTCATCAAAATCGCTCCAGTCGATGACGATGCCTGCGGCGCGGGCAATCGCCACCCAGTGGATCAAATGGTTGGTCGAACCGCCCGTGGCCAGCAGCGCCACCATCGCGTTGACGATGCAGCGCTCGTCCACCAGCCGACCGATGGGCGTGAAGCGCCGGGTCTTGCCGATTTGCAGCACGGTGCGCAATGCCTCGCGCGTCAGCTCTTCGCGGGCCTCGGTGCCGGGGGCAACGAAGGCCGCGCCGGGCACATGCAGGCCCATCGCTTCCAGCAGCATTTGGTTGCTGTTGGCGGTGCCGTAGAAGGTGCAGGTGCCGGGGCCGTGGTAGGCAGCGGACTCGGCCTTGAGCAATTCCTCACGGCCCACCAAACCCTGTGCGTACTGTTCGCGCACCTTGGCTTTGGCCTTGTTCGACAGGCCCGTGCCCATCGGCCCGGCGGGCACAAAGACGCAAGGCAAGTGGCCGTAATGCAGCGCGCCAATCAGCAAACCGGGCACGATCTTGTCGCACACGCCCAGCAGCAGCACGCCATCAAACACATCGTGCGACAGCGAAATGGCGGTGCTCATGGCGATGGCATCGCGCGAGAACAAGCTCAGCTCCATGCCCGGCGTGCCTTGGGTGATGCCGTCGCACATCGCGGGCACACCGCCTGCGACTTGCACCGTCACACCCAGCTTGGCGGCTTCGTCGCGCAGCACGGCGGGGTAACTTTGATACGGTTGGTGCGCCGACAGCATATCGTTGTAGGCGGTGACGATGCCGATGTTGGGCACTTTTTCCACGGTGACGCGGAACTTCTCGCTGCCCGGCAGCGCGGCGTAGGCGTGGGCCAGATTGGCGCAACCCATGCGGTCTTGCGCCGGTTTGCGCTGAGCCATTTGATCGACCACCGCGAGGTAGGCGGCCCGCAGCTCGGCGCTGCGCTCAATGATGCGCGCCGTGACCCGCGCGACGACTGGATGCATACATGTCTCCATTGCTGTTGTTGACCTAAAATGTAACTTAATAACAAATTCGGAGCAAGACCATGCACATCGAACTGCTGCCCATTCCACCGTCCGAATTGGGCGAATCCCCGTTCTGGCATCCCGACGAACAGCGCCTGTACTGGTGCGATATTCAAGCGCATTGCATTCGCGCATGGACTCCGGGCAGCGGCGAACTGCAAGCTTGGCCCATGCCGTCCGAGCCCGGCTGCTGCGCACCCGCACCCGGCGGAAAATTGGTAATTGGGTTACGAGATGGCATGTACCTGCTCGACACCCGCAGCAGCGATTTGCAATGCCTGACCCCGCTGCCACACGACACCAGCGTGCTGCGACTGAACGATGGCCGCTGCGACACCGCCGGGCGCTTTTGGGCGGGCTCGGTGTTCAGCCCCAAAACCGCACCCTTGGCCGAGTTGTGGCGCTTGCAGGCCACAGCGCGGGGCTACCAAGTGCAGCGCATGGCGGGCGACAACCTGACCGCCAACGGCCTGGCCTTCAGCCCCGACAACCGCTGGATGTACTGGGCACACACCGGCGCGCACCGCATCGACCGCTTTGCCTTCGACCTCGCCACCGGCACGATCAGCGACCGCCAACCGTGGGTGCAGTTCCCGCCCAAAACCGAAGGCCAGCCCTACGGCGGTCGCCCCGACGGGGCTTGCGTTGATGTCGAAGGCCACTACTGGGTGGCGATGTACGAAGGCGGCTGCGTGCTGCGGCTGGCTCCCAGCGGCGCAGTGGTGCAGCGCGTTGAACTGCCGCTGCGCTGCCCGACCATGCCTTGCTTGGGCGGCGCGGACGGGCGCACGCTCTACATCACCTCGGCCCGACATGGCCGCCCGGCATCGGAGCTGGAAGGCCCAGCTCCCGCAGGCTCATTGCTGAGTCTGCGCGTGGACGTGCCGGGGCTGCCCGTCAATTTCTTCAAGCCCAAGCCTTGAGCTGATCCATCAAACCAGCGGTCGATGCGTCCAACCCGCGCAAGTCGCCGTTGCCCATGCGCTGCTCCAAATCGCTGGCCAAGACCTTGCCCAACTCCACGCCCCATTGGTCAAAGCTGTTGATGCCCCAAATGCAACCGCTGACAAACACGCGGTGCTCTTGCAGCGCAATCAGCGCACCCAGCGATGCGGGCGTGAGTTCCTTGAGCAGCAAAAACGTGCTGGGCCGGTTGCCCGGAAAGTGCCGGTGCCCGCCCGCTGCCGCCTTGCCCACCATCAGCGCCTGCGCCTGCGCCAAGGCGTTAGACAGCAGACGCGGGTGGTGCTCAGGCAACTGGTGGGTGGGCTGGCACACCGCAATGAACTCCACCGGCACCACGTCTGTGCCTTGGTGCAGCATCTGAAAAAACGCGTGCTGGCCGTTGGTGCCCGGCTCGCCCCACAGCACGGGCGAGGTTGAATACGGCATGGCGTGGCCCTCAATATCGACGCGCTTGCCGTTGCTTTCCATCTCCAGCTGCTGCAAATACGCCGGGTAGCGGCGCAGCGCCGAGTGATACGGCGCAATGCAACGGCTGGTGAATTGGTGGAAATTGCGGTACCAAACATCCAGCAAACCTAAGCGCACCGGCAAGTTTTGCTCCAACGGCGCGGTGCGGAAATGCTCGTCCATCTCGTGCGCGCCGGCCAGCAATTGCTTGAAACCGTCAGCGCCAATGGCAATCGCAATCGGCAAACCGATGGCTGACCAAATCGAATAGCGCCCGCCCACCCAGTCCCAAAAGCCAAACGTGCGGCTGATGCCAAACGCATTCGCCGCTGAGACATTGGTGGTCAAGGCCGCAAAGTGCCCTGCTACATCCACGCCGCCTTCACGCTGAAACCAAGCTTTGGCCGAGCGCGCATTGGTCATGGTCTCCGCCGTGGTGAAGGTCTTGGAGGCGATCAAAAACAGCGTGTGTTCGGGCTGGAGCTGGCGCAGCAAACCGTCCAGCTCATGCCCGTCCACGCTGGAGATGAAGTGCAGGCGCTTGCCCCGGTGGCGCAGCGGCTCCAGCGCCTGCACCACCATCTGCGGCCCCAAGTCCGAGCCACCAATCCCGATGTTCACGATGTCGGTGATTTCATCTTGGCTGCGCACTTGCTCGGCATAGGCCAGCATCGCGTCCAGCGTGGCGTGGACTTGCACCAAGCCTTGCTCAACCACATCTGCGGCACCGGGCGGCGGCTGGTCAATCGGCTGGCGCAGCAAGGTGTGCAGCACCGAACGGCCTTCGGTCAGGTTGACGCACTCACCGGCGTACATGGCATCGCGCCGCCGCGTCAGGCCGCAAGCGCGGGCCAAGTCCATCAACAAGGTTTCGGTTTCACGATCCCACAGGTTCTTGGACAAGTCAGCAAACACATGCGGCGCAGTTTGGCTGAAGTGCGTAAACCGGTCGGGGTCTTGGGCAAACGCACGGCGCAGATTCAACACCTGCCCCTCGGTGCGGTAGTGAATGGTGAGCTGAGGCCAGGGCGGCGTTTGGTCGCAACGAGGGTTCATGAAAGCGTCTGAATGAGGGTGAAACAGGGTGAGCGCCGATGAAGTAACAAAGTTACTAACAGCTCGCCAATTCTTGCCGAATTCCGAACAAATTTCAATGCCGAATGCCCTGATGACAAGACAAAATCAAGTAACTTGATTACAATTTTTCCTATTCAGATTCCTACAACAACGAGGAGACATTCATGAGCTTTGATCTGGTCTTGTTTGGTGGCACCGGCGACTTGGCTTGGCGCAAGTTAATGCCCGCCCTGTTCCAAGCGTTCCGCCACGGCACCTTGCCTGAAGGTGGCCGCATCATCGGCGTTGCGCGTGACGACATGAGCGACGAGCAGTACCGCAACTGGATCCAGTCGCGCTTTGACGGCGTGGAACTGGCCAAGCGCCCCAATCCCGACGAATTCGCCCGCTTTGCCTCGATGCTGTGCTACCTGCGCATGGACTTGTCGAAACAAGCCGACTACCAGCGCTTGGCCGACAACTTGCGCGCCCGCGATGCTGCATCGGTGGTGATGTACGTGGCCACCGCGCCCAGCTTGTTCACCACTGTGTGTGAGCAAATCGCCGCCGTCGGCCTGAACGACCCGCGCACGCGCATCGTGCTGGAAAAGCCGCTGGGGCACGATCTGGCCTCGAACCAAGCCATCAACGACACGCTGCGCCGTGTGCTCAATGAAGACCAAGTCTTCCGCATTGACCACTACTTGGGCAAGCCTTCGGTGCAAAACCTGTTTGCGCTGCGCTTTGGCAACGCGCTGTTTGAGCCGCTGTGGCGGCGCGAGCACATCGCCAACATCCAAATCACCATGGCCGAAGATTTGGGCGTGGAAACGCGCGGCGCGTTCTATGACCAAACCGGCGCGCTGCGCGACATGGTGCAAAACCACGCGCTGCAACTGCTGTGCGCTATCGGCATGGAGCCGCCCATCAACTCCAGCGCCAACGCCGTGCGTGACGAAAAGCTCAAAGTGCTGCAATCGCTCAAGCCGTGGACAGCCGAATCGCTGGGTCAGCATGTGGTGCGCGGCCAATACACCGCTGGCACCACGCACTGCCAAACCGTGCCCGGCTACTTGGAAGAAAAAGGCATTCCCGCAGGCAGCCAGACCGAAACCTTTGTCGCGCTGCGCACCGAAATCAGCAACTGGCGCTGGGCAGGCGTGCCGTTTTACATCCGCACCGGCAAGCGATTGGCCGGGCGCGATGCGCGCATCGTGGTCAACTTTCGCCCAGTGCCGCACCCGATTTTCAAAACGCCGGTGGGCGCGGTGAATCAACTGGTGATCAACCTGCAACCCAAGGACGGACTGGAGCTGCACTTGCTGGCCCAAGGCGCGGCCCAGCGCCAAGCCGAACCGACACTGGCTCCGGTGCATCTGAATCTGGACTTTGACCAACGCTTTGGTGCGGAACGCGTCGGCGCTTACGAGCGGTTGCTGCTGGACGTGATTGCCGGTCGCCTGAACCTGTTTGTGCGCAGCGACGAGCAAGAGCAAGCTTGGCGCTGGGTCGAACCCATCTTGGAACACTGGCGCAACGACACCCAAGGCCCGCGCCCCTACACCGCCGGTAGCTGGGGCCCCAGCGCCGCCAGCGCCATGATCGCCCGCGACGGCTACTGCTGGAGCGAAGAAGCCTGAACGCAAAAAAGCGGGGAGCACGTCAGGCTCCCCGCTTTGCTCTGCGCATGACATGCGTCAGTGCCAGTCCAGCGCCCGCGCCGCGCCATGCAGCGCCGGGGTGACGGCGGGGTCAATGATCCAGCAGGGAATGCTTGCCAGATAAGCGCGGAACCGGCCCTTGGACTCAAAGCGCGCACGGAAGGGCGAGCCGTCAAACCACGCACCCAAGCGCGGCACGATGCCGCCACCCAAGTACACGCCACCGCGCGCGCCCAGGGTCAGCACCAAATTGCCCGCCACATTACCCAAGAATCCGCAAAACAGCTCCAGCGCTTGCACCGCCAGCGCATCGCCATCGACCAGCGCCAGCTCGGTGACTTGCGCGGCTTGAATCACCTCGGTGCCACCCTGCCCAGCCACGGCGCGCACGGCGTGGTAGATGTCCACCAAGCCTTGGCCGCTGACGGCGCGCTCCGCCGAAACGTGGCCGTAGCGCTGGGCGATGCGCTCCAGCACGTCGAATTCCAGCCGGGTTTCGGCGGCCAAGGTGACGTGGCCG
>CALMOI010000342.1 GCA_937871735.1 uncultured Comamonadaceae bacterium | reverse complement strand
GCGCAGGCCGAAGCCATCATCGACGCGGGCGTGCAAAGCTTCATGCACTGGATGGTGCAGCGCGACCCACAGCATGGCGTGGTGCCGCTGATTCGCCAACTCAACGCCCAAGCCGAAGAATGGCGCAGCACCGAAATTGCCCGCGCCAAAAAACTGCTGGCCAAAGGTGAAGACGTGGACGCGGTGCTCGAAGCCCTGTCTCGCGGCCTAACCCAAAAAATGCTGCACGGCGCGATGGCTGAACTCAACGCCGCCGATCCCGCCCACCGCGAGCAAACCACGCAAGCGATTTCGCGGCTGTTCTTGCGCACGCAAGGCGGCGGCACGCGCAACGCCCGTTCTTAGCGGCGCTGCCCGCAGGCCACCGGTGACCTCTCTGGTCAGCGCGTGGTCACCCGCCTGCACGGGTGCGCCACCCTTGGCCCGCGCAGCAATCGCCATCGTCCCCTTCCCTCTTCCCGCGCCGTCGGCCTGAAGCCGCCCTGCCCGCCCACACCACGAGTCTTTTGATGAAACCCTTTCTCCGCAGCCAGTTGGAACGCTACGCGCAGCGCCACGCCGAGCTGGACTTTTTGCTCTCGCGCCAAGACATCATGGCCGACATGGCCCAGTTCCTGAAGCTCTCGCGTGAACACGCCGACGTGACCGTGATTGCCGGACGCTACGCCCGTTTGCAGCAGCGCGAGTCGGACTTGGCTACCGCGCAAGAACTGGCCGCTGACCCTGACATGGCCGAAATGGCGCAAGACGAAATCGCCAGCGCCCAAGCCGAGCTGGAGCAACTCGACGCCGAGTTGCAGCGCCTGCTCTTGCCGCGTGACCCCGACGACGAGCGCAACGCCTTCATTGAAATCCGCGCTGGCACCGGCGGCGACGAATCGGCCCTGTTCGCCGCTGACTTGCTGCGCATGTACACCCGCTACGCCGAGCGCCAAGGCTGGAAAACCGAGGTGATGAGCGAATCGCAAAGCGAACTGGGCGGCTACAAAGAAGTGGTGATTCGCGTCGAAGGCGACAAGGTTTATGGACAGCTCCGCTTTGAATCCGGCGGCCACCGCGTGCAGCGCGTGCCCGCCACCGAAACCCAGGGCCGCATCCACACCAGCGCCTGCACCGTCGCCGTGCTGGCCGAGCCGGACGAGCAGCAGGCCATCCAGATCAACCCGTCCGACCTGCGCATCGACACCTTCCGCGCCAGCGGGGCCGGGGGCCAGCACATCAACAAGACCGACTCCGCCGTGCGCATCACCCACTTGCCCACCGGCATCGTCGCCGAGTGCCAAGATGGCCGCAGCCAGCACAGCAACAAGGCGCAAGCCCTGCGCGTGCTCACCGCCCGCATCCAAGAAAAAGAACGCAGCGAACGCGCCGCCAAAGACGCCGCCGAGCGCAAGGGCCTGATCGGCAGCGGCGACCGCAGCGACCGCATCCGCACCTACAACTTCCCGCAGGGCCGCCTGACCGACCACCGCATCAACCTGACGCTGTACAAGCTGCTGTACGTGATGGAAGGCGACCTGGGCGACGTGATTGCCGCCCTGCGCGCCGCACGCGAAGCCGAGCAACTGGCCGAACTGGAAGTCAGCACGCTGTGAGCGCCGACGCCCCCACCCCAGCCCCCGCCATCACCGTCGAGCAAGCCCTGCGCGCCGCCCAAGCGCAAGGGCTAGCGCGCATCGACGCCCAATTGCTGCTGCTGCACACCCTGGGCCGGGATCGGCACGACCGCGCCTGGCTCATCAGCCACGACCAAGACGCCCTGCCCGCCCCCGCTGCCGAACGCTGGGCTGCCCTGGTTGCGCGCCGCGCCGCAAGCGAACCGCTGGCCTACCTGACCGGCAGCAAAGCCTTTTACGGGCTAGAGCTGCACATCGACGCCCGCGTGCTCGACCCCCGCCCCGACACCGAAACCCTGGTCGATTGGGCGCTGGAACTCATCCCGCAACTGCCCTTGGCCGCACCACTGCGGGTCATCGACCTGGGCACCGGCAGCGGAGCCATCGCCCTGGCGCTCAAAAGCCAGCGCCCCGATTTGCACGTCAGCGCCATCGACGCCAGCCCCGACGCGCTGGCCGTGGCAGAGGCCAACGCAACACGCTTGGGTTTGCCGGTGAACTTCCGACTGGGTTCATGGCTGACGGGCGTGGACGAGCAGTACGCGCTGATCGTCTCGAACCCGCCCTACATTGCCGCAGACGACCCACATCTGGCCACTCTGACGCACGAACCGCTGCAAGCCCTGACCAGCGGCCCCGACGGGCTGGACGACATCCGCCACATCATCAGCCAAGCCCCGGCGCGACTCACGCCCGGCGGCTGGCTGCTGTTAGAACACGGCTGGGATCAGGCCGAAGCCGTGCGCGCACTGCTAACGCAGGCGGGGTGGGGGCAGGTGCAAAGCCGCCGGGATTTGGCGGGGGTGGAGCGGTGTAGCGGGGGGTGCTGGGGCGGATGACGCATCCAACTATCGCCCCCTCAACCCTTCACTTGAAACCGTAAAAAGTCGATCAGCCTTTTCGACTCCGCAATGTCATCGTGCGGCACCAACAGGTAGCACCAAGACTTGCCGCCAACTGATGCCGCATGGTTAGCTGCATGCTTGCACCAGCGCGCTGCGGCGGCGGCCTTGGCTTGTACTTCTTGCGTGTCGA
>CALMOI010000341.1 GCA_937871735.1 uncultured Comamonadaceae bacterium | reverse complement strand
CAGCATTACCCCAAGCTGGACGTGCGCACCGGCTCCACCGACCCGGCAGGTTTTGACCTGGTGGTCAACGCCACGCCGATGGGCATGAACGAAGGCGACCCGCTGCCGCTGGACGTGAAGCGCCTCGCCCCCACCACCTTCGTCGGCGAAGTGGTGATGCGCACCGAAATGACCGCCTTCCTCACCGCTGCTCAAGCCCGTGGCTGCCCGGTGCAAATCGGCACCGACATGCTGTTTGAGCAAATCCCGGCCTACCTGGAGTACTTCGGCTACCCCACCACCAGCGCCGACACACTGCGCTCGCTGGCCCAAATCCAGTACTGATCCGCCCCGTTTTGACCGCCATGCGCAAATCCATCGCCACCGTGTCGCTGTCGGGCATGCTGCCCGAAAAGCTGCAAGCCGCTGCCGCCGCCCGTTTTGACGGCGTCGAAATTTTCGAGAACGACCTGCTGCAATACCCCGGCAGCCCACGCGATGTGCGCCGCATGGCCGACGACCTGGGGCTGGCCATTGACATCTTCCAGCCCTTCCGCGACTTTGAAGGCGTCAGCCCCGCGCAACTGGCGCGCAACCTAGACCGCGCCGAGCGCAAGTTCGACGTGATGCAGGAGCTGGGCACCTCGCTGATCTTGGTGTGCTCCAACATCCAGCCCGACGCTTCTGGCGATGTGGACTTGGTGGCCGAGCAGCTTTACCAACTGGCCGAGCGCGCTGCGCAGCGCGGCATCCGCATCGGCTTTGAGGCGCTGGCCTGGGGCAGCAAAATCAACCGCTTTGCCCAAGCCTGGGCGGCGGTGGAGCGGGCCAACCACCCGCATTTGGGAATCATCCTCGACAGCTTTCACACCCTGTCGCTGCGCGACGACCCGCGCCCCATCGCCCAACTGCCGGGCGACAAAATCTTTTACGTGCAACTGGCCGACGCGCCCTGGGTCAACACCGACGTGCTCAGCCACAGCCGCCACTACCGGTGCTTTCCCGGTCAGGGCGAGTTTGACGTGACCACCTTCACCGCCGCCGTGCTGGATGCGGGCTACACCGGCCCGCTGTCGCTGGAAATTTTCAATGACGAATTCCGCGCCGCCCCGGCCCGCGCCACGGCAGCGGAGGCCATGCGCTCGCTCAACTGGCTGGAAGAGCAAGTGCGCGCTGTGCCCTCGCTCAAGACCGGCATTCCGCACGGCCTGAGCCATCGCGTCACGCTGTTCGACCCGCCGCCGCCCCCGGCGCTGCAAGGCTGGTCGTTCATCGAATTTGCCGCCGACCCGGCCCACGCGGCGCGGCTGGCCGAGTTTTTGCGCACGATTGGTTTTAAGCACATCGGGCGGCACCGCTCCAAATCGGTGGACTTGTACGGGCAAGGCGAAGTGCGCGTGGTGCTGAATCTGGAAGAAGACTCCTTCGCCCGCGCCTACTTTGAGACCCACGGCGTGTCGGCCTGCGCCACCGCGCTCAGCATTCACGACGCGCCCGCTGCGCTGGCCCGCGCCGAGGCGCTGGGGTGCAGCCGCGTCACAGGCCGCATCGGCCACAACGAGTTGACCATCCCCGCCGTGCGTGCGCCTGACGGCAGCTTGGTCTACTTTTTTGACGTGCGCCAAGGCGGCGAACACGGTTTTGAGGGCGACTTCATCCTCGACACCAGCGCCGCCGCTGAGGGCGACACCGCCTTCGGGGCCAGCGCCCGCATCGACCACATCGCCCAAGTCGTGCCCGCCGGGCAGGTCGAAGGCTGGATGCTGTTTTGCCGCGCCGTGCTGGGACTGGCCCCGGTGTCCAACACCGTGATGCACGACCCTTATGGCGTGATCCGCAGTCGCGCCCTGGAAACCCCCGACCGCCAAGTGCGCGTGGCGCTGAACGTGTCTGAACGCGCCAGCACCTCCACCGCCCGGCTGGTGTCGCAGTTTGGCGGCGCAGGGGTGCAGCACATCGCCATCAGCGTTGCCGACATCGCCGCCACCGCCCGCGCCTTGAAGCGCTTGGGCGCGCCGCTGCTGCCCATCCCCGCCAACTACTACGACGACTTGGCCGCCAAGTACGACCTGCCCGCCGCCCAATTGGCCGAACTGCGCGAGCTGGGCCTGCTGTACGACCGCAGCGCCGAAGGCGAGTTCTTGCAGCTGTACACAGCGCCGTTTGACCAACGCTTCTTCTTCGAGATCATCGAACGCCGCCAAGGCTACGACCAATACGGCGCAGCCAACGCCCCAGTGCGGCTGGCAGCGATGGCGGGTTTGCGCGGGTGATTTAAAGCTTCAGCCGTTTGCGGTGGCTGTCCAGCCGTTTGCGGGCGGCTTTGAGTTCGTCGGCATCTAAAACCGGGGCCGAGCCCATGCGCTGAGCCATCGTGTCGATGTTGAGCAAGTTGCTTTGCAGGCCCGCACGCAGCCAGCGCAAGTCGCGCTCCTCACCCCGGATGTACTTGGACACGCCCACATCATTGGGCTCAACAAAAAACGCCACGACATTCCCCAAGTCCAGCGCAATCAGCCGGTCTTGCCAGTGTTCAGGGAACGAGGGGAGATTGGGCGACACCGGGTCGAGGTAATAGCCGTGTTCGTCCTCGAATGCCGAACCTTGTCCCAAAGCTGCGACCAGTTCACCCGTGCGTCCGGGGTCGTTTTTCAGGTAAGTGTCCACGTCAATCGAGACCACCATCGTGGGCGGCGGGTTGACCACGGCCCCCAAGATGGCGAGCGAGCCGACGATGACGAATTCGCGGTGTCCCGTGTGGGCTTGGGC
>CALMOI010000340.1 GCA_937871735.1 uncultured Comamonadaceae bacterium | reverse complement strand
GACGTAGCGCCCCAGCGCCTCGCCGCGCAACACGCCTCGGCTGAAAATGGGCAGCGTCCAATCGGTGAATGCCGCTTCTTCCATCGTGTCAGCCACTTGCTGCAACTGCGCGCCAGTCTTGCCGCTGGCATAAAACGCTGCCACCACGCTGCCCGCTGATGTCCCCACCACCAAATCGGGCTTGATGCCGGATTCTTCCAAGATCTGAATCACGCCCACATGCGCAAAGCCGCGTGCCGCGCCGCCGCCCAACGCCAGCCCCAAGCGCGGCTTTTTGGTCTGCGCCACGCTGGTGGTCGCCGGCCCCTGCGGCACGCTCACACAGCCCGCCAACCCCAGCGCCAGCAGCCATGCCATTGCCGCTCTGCGCCCTCCCAACTGCCAACCGTTCGCCAAATTGCTCTTGTGATTCATGTCAGATCCATTGAGTGAAGCCTGCTCCCATTGTCAGGGCTGGCTCTTCACTCAAAAATGATCGGTGACGGCAACGATCTTCATCCGCCAATTCCCACTGGCGCTGGGTGATGAGCAGCATCCGCTCGGCGCGCAAACGCATCAGTTGGGCTTGCAACTGCGCCAACTGCTGCTGGTAATCAGCCACCAATTGGCTGATGCGGTGCTGGCAAGCCGCCCACTGGCGCAGCAGCGCGGCGTGTTCGCGCGCCAAGGCTGTGGGGGCATCCATCTGTGCAGTCAAATCATTCATGAGTTTTTCTCCCTCAATGCAAGGCCACTGAGCTCATCAACCACGGCGCGCTGGCGCGCATCCAGTGCTGTTTTTGGCCGCACCAATCGCCAGCCAAGCGCTCCAGCAACTGGCGCATCACCGGGGTGTGTTCGGCCTGCCGCGCCCACAACTGCAAAGCGTGCGCCGCTTTGTCAATCAAATCGCTGCGCAAACGGCTGTCGGCAGGCGCTTGCATACAGCCCGTCATCAGCACCAACACCTGCGCCATGCGCGCCTCAGATATCGGCAACTCGTACTCTTGCGTGGCTATCGTCGAAGGCAATTCCATGTTCAACACTCCTTTGCATCATGGTGATACTGTGGTTTTATTGTATGAGAATAATTCTCATTTGGCACGTAAACCCATGTCATGCATAAGGATGTGCATTCGTCTTTCACGTCCACCACGATGACGGATAATTGACGTTTACGTAAACGTCATATCATTTCCGTTTCAACCTCAAGGAGACAGTTCATGGAGATTCAAGGCAAGGTATTCATCGTCACCGGCGCAGCATCAGGCCTCGGCGAAGGCACGGCGCGCATGTTGGCGGCCAACGGCGGCAAGGTCGTGATTGCCGACATGCAGGCCGACAAAGGCGCGCAAGTGGCGCAAGACATCGGCGGCGCGTTCGTCAAGTGCGATGTCAGCAACGAAGCGGACGGTCAAGCCGTCATCGCCCAAGCACTGAGCATGGGCAAGCTGGTTGGCTTGGTCAACTGCGCGGGCGTGGCCCCGGCTGAACGCACCGTGGGCAAAAACGGCGCGCACAGCTTGGCCCAGTTCAGCAAGACCATCACCATCAACCTGATCGGCAGCTTCAACATGATCCGCCTGGCTGCCGAAGCCATGAGCAAGAACGAGCCCGAAGCCACGGGCGAACGCGGCGTGCTGATCTCCACCGCCTCCATCGCCGCCTACGACGGCCAAATCGGCCAAGCCGCTTACGCCGCCTCCAAGGGCGGCATCGTCGGCATGACGCTGCCGATTGCCCGCGACCTGGCCAAAAACGGCATCCGCAACATGACTATCGCCCCCGGCATCATGGGCACGCCCATGCTGTTTGGCATGCCGCAAGAAGTCCAAGACGCCCTGGCCGCCGGCGTGCCCTTCCCCAGCCGCCTGGGCCGCCCGGAAGACTACGCCAAGCTGGTCAAGCACATCCTGGACAACGACCTGCTCAATGGCGAAGTCATTCGCCTGGACGGCGCGATCCGCCTCGCACCGCGCTAAAGCGCCCGCCCAGCCCGTTAGCATGAAGGCTCCCTCACCCCGCAGGAGCTTTCATGACCCTCGACCCGCACACCTCACACCCGCTTTCTAAGGAATCGCCGCCCACATGGCGACGCGCCTTGGGTGCCGCACTCTGGGCCGCCGCGCTGGCGGGCTGCGTCAGTACCGCGCCCATCACTGCGCCTGATGCAGCGCCGATGCAGCCCGAAGCCGCTTCGGGCTTCAACGACAAATTGGGCTCAGTGACGCAGCGTTTTGCGGTGGCGGCGGCCAACCCCTTAGCTACGCAAGCGGGCTACCAAATTTTGAAAGCCGGTGGTTCGGCGGTGGATGCCGCCGTGGCGGTGCAGATGGTGCTGGCGCTGGTCGAGCCGCAATCCAGCGGGCTGGGCGGCGGAGCCTTCTTGCTGCACCACGACGGCCAGCGGGTCGAGGCCTACGATGGCCGCGAAACCGCTCCCGCCGCCGCGACTGAAACCCTGTTCATCGGCGCAGACGGCAAGCCGATGGCCTTCATCGACGCGGTGGTTGGAGGGCGTTCGGTCGGCGTGCCCGGCGCGGTGCGCATGCTGGAACTGGCGCACCGCGAACATGGCAAGTTGCCGTGGGCCAGTCTGTTCGCCCCCGCCATCGCCCTGGCCGAGAACGGCTTTGCCGTCAGCCCGCGCCTGAACACGCTGCTGGCGGGCGAGCAGCATCTCAAAAAAGACCCCGCTGCGGCCGCCTACTTCTACGACCCAGCGGGCCAGCCTTGGCCCGTGGGCCA
>CALMOI010000339.1 GCA_937871735.1 uncultured Comamonadaceae bacterium | reverse complement strand
TGCAGCGTGCGGCCCGAGTTGTCCACGCCCAAACGGTCACACAGCGCATTCAAACTGTTGCGCTTGCCGGGGTACATGGCTTTCGCCATTGCCAGCGTGTCGATCACTCCGGCCACCAAAACGGTCAACGGCGGCTGGCCCAACAACTCCAACTCTTTGTTCAGGAAGCCGATGTCAAACGCGGCGTTGTGAATAATCAACTCTGCGTCACGCAAATAGTCCAGCACCTCTTGTGCAACTTGCGCGAACTTGGGCTTGTCGCGCAAGAACTCGTTGCTGATGCCGTGGATGCGCAGCGCATCTTCATGGCTGTCGCGTCCAGGGTTGAGGTAGTAATGCAGGTTGTTGCCCGTCAACTTGCGGTTGAGCAGCTCGACGCAGCCAATTTCAATGATGCGGTCACCGCCCTCGGCAGACAAGCCGGTGGTTTCGGTGTCCAGAACGATCTGGCGCGCCATGTCAGTGGTTCTCTTTCGCGTGGTTGATCGAGTACTTGGGAATTTCCACCGTCACGTCTTGCTGCGCCAAAAAGGCTTGGCACGACAAGCGCGAGTTCGGCTCCAAGCCCCAAGCGCGATCAAGCAAATCTTCTTCGTTCTCATCCAACTCATTCAGGCTGGCGAAGCCTTGGCGCACGATGACGTGGCAAGTCGTGCAAGCGCAGCTCATGTCACAGGCGTGCTCGATGTTGATGTGGTTCTCCAACATAGCTTCGCAGATGGACGTGCCAGCGGGCGCGCTGATGTCGGCCCCGTTAGGACAGTATTCGGGATGCGGCAGGATGTGAATGATGGGCATAGCGTGATTTTTCGTGTTCGGGGCGTCAAAGGCTGGCGACGTTGCGGCCCGCCAGTGCTTGTTGAATGCTGTGATTCATGCGTTCGGCGGCAAAGGCTTCGGTGCCGTGTGCCAGCGCCGTGGTGGCGGCTTCGATGATTTTCGCCTCAGTGCTGGTGGCGGCGGTGTCGCGCAGCGACTGCATCAGCGCATCGATGGTGGCGCGCTCGGTGTCGGGCAGCAAATGGCCGTCGGCATTCAAGGCGCTTTGCGTGGCCAGCAGCATGCGTTCGGCATCCACTCGCGCTTCGGCCAAGGCGCGCGCTTGCATGTCCACTTCAGCGGTGGTGAAGCTGTCGCGCAGCATGGTGGCGATTTGGTCGTCTGACAAGCCGTAGGACGGCTTCACGTCAATGTGCGCTTCCACGCCGCTGTGTTGCTCTTGGGCGCGCACGCTCAGCAGGCCGTCGGCATCCACGGTGAAGGTCACGCGGATGCGCGCCGCCCCGGCAGCCATCGGCGGGATGCCGCGCAGCTCAAAGCGCGCCAGACTGCGGCAGTCGGCGACCAAATCGCGCTCGCCTTGCAGCACGTGCAGCGCCAACGCCGTTTGACCGTCTTTGTAGGTGGTGAAATCTTGCGCCATCGCTGTCGGGATGGTTTGGTTGCGCGGCACGATGCGCTCGACCAAGCCGCCCATCGTCTCGATGCCCAACGACAGCGGAATCACGTCCAGCAGTAGCAAGTCGCCCGCTGCGTCATTGCCCGCAAGTTGATTGGCTTGGATGGCTGCGCCCAGCGCCACCACTTCGTCAGGGTTCAGGTTGTTCAGCGGGGCGCGGCCAAAAAACTCGGCCACGGCGTGCTGCACTTGCGGCATCCGGGTGGATCCGCCGACCATCACCACGCCTTGGACTTCGTCGCGGGTTAGTTTGGCATCGCGCAGGGCTTTGCGCACGGCGCTCAAGGTGCGGGCGGTCAAGGCAGCGGTGGCGGTATCAAAGTCGGTGCGGCTCACGTCCAGCGCCAGCGTGCCAGTGGACAAGCTCAGTTCAAAACGTGCCGTTTCAGTTGCAGACAAGGCTTCTTTGACCTGGCGCGCAGTGGTTTTGAGCTGCGATTTGTCCGCAGCCGTCACGGCAGCGATGCCGGTTTGCAGCACCACGAAATCGGCCAGCGCACGGTCGTAGTCGTCGCCGCCCAAGGCTGAGTCGCCGCCAGTGGCGATGACTTCAAACACGCCTTGTGTGAGCCGCAAGATGGAGATGTCAAAAGTGCCGCCGCCCAAGTCGAACACGGCGTAAATGCCTTCGCTGGCGTTGTCCAGCCCGTAGGCAATGGCCGCGGCCGTGGGCTCGTTGATCAGGCGCAGCACGTTCAAACCGGCCAGTTGCGCCGCGTCTTTGGTGGCTTGGCGCTGAGCTTCGTCAAAGTAAGCAGGCACTGTGATGACAGCGCCGTACAGGTCGTCATTGAAGGTGTCTTCGGCGAGGTAGCGCAGCGTGGCCAAAATTTCAGCGCTGACTTCGACGGGTGATTTGTCGCCCTGCACGGTGCTGAGCTTGACCATGCCGGGCGCATCCACAAAACGATACGGCAGTTGGCTTTGCCCGGCAATGTCAGCCAGACCTCGGCCCATGAAGCGCTTCACCGAGGCGATGGTGTTTTCGGGGTCTGTGGCGGCGGCGGCTTGGGCTTCAAAGCCGATCTGGCGGCCCGTGCCGGGCAAATAGCGCACCACCGACGGCAAAATCACGCGGCCTTCAGTATCAGGCAAGCATTCGGCCACGCCGTGACGCACGGCGGCGACCAAAGAATGGGTCGTGCCCAAATCAATGCCCACCGCAATGCGGCGCTGATGAGGATCAGGGGCTTGGCCGGGTTCGGAAATCTGGAGGAGCGCCATGTACTAGTCAAAGGTAAGGAAAACGGGAGAGCCTACACCGCGTCGTGGTACGCATCCAGCCGGGTGTTGACTTCGTCGGAGAAGCGCTCAATGAACATCAACGCCCGCACTTGGCCCACAGCTTGGACGTAGTCTTGCGATTGGTCGATCAGTTGGCCGCAGCGTTGCAGTGTGGTGCGGCGCGCTTGCTGCACTTCGTCAGCCAAGGCTTCCAGCGCGGGCAGGTTGCGGGCGTCATCCAAAGCCTCGCGCCATTCCATTTGCTGCATCAAAAAGGCGGGCGGCATAGCGGTGTTGTTTTCCGCGTTCACCGGCGCGCCATGCAGTTCGCACAGGTAGGCGGCGCGCTGCATTGGCTCTTTCAGCCGTTGGTAGGCTTCGTTGATCCGCACCGACCACTGCATGGCCACGCGCTGGGCGGCATCGCCTTGAGCAGCGAAGCGATCAGGATGCGCTTCGCGTTGCAGGTCTTTCCAGCGTGCGTCCAGCGTGGCGCGGTCTTGCTCGAATTGACGAGGCAAACGAAACAGCTCGAAATCGTCGGATTGGAGGTTCATAGTGAAAGAGCGGATGGGAAATTAACGTGAAAGCGACCACAAAAAAACCGCCGCACTTCACGCCACGGCGGTTTTTGAGAGTGCAAGCACGAATTACACCCGGAAGCTTTCGCCGCAGCCGCAGCGATCTCGTTCGTTAGGATTGTTGAAACGGAAGCCTTCGTTCAGGCCCTCGCGCACAAAGTCTAACTCGGTGCCATCAATGTAGGCCAAGCTCTTGGGGTCGATCAACACTTTGACCCCGTGGTCTTCAAACACCATGTCTTCTGGGGCCACTTCATCCACGTACTCCAGCTTGTAAGCCAAGCCGGAGCAGCCGGTGGTTTTCACCCCCAAGCGCACGCCTACGCCTTTGCCGCGCTTAGACAGGTAGCGGTTCACGTGCCGTGCGGCAGCGTCGGTCAGGGTTACAGCCATGTCAGTTTTCGTTTGAAGTGGGTTGAGAAGGCATCAGGCCGCAGCGGCCAAGTGCTTTTGCTTGTAGTCGTTGACGGCGGCTTTGATCGCGTCTTCGGCCAAGATGGAGCAGTGGATTTTCACCGGCGGCAGCGCCAGTTCTTCAGCGATCTGGCTGTTTTTCAGCGCAGCAGCCTCATCCAGCGTCTTGCCCTTGACCCATTCGGTGACCAAGGAGCTCGA
>CALMOI010000338.1 GCA_937871735.1 uncultured Comamonadaceae bacterium | reverse complement strand
CGCTCATATACCGGTAGTTGTTCCTCTTGGCGGATGCGCAGCGCCTCATCTAGCTGACCACGCACCTGCAAGATGCTGGCGATTTGCCCCATCGCCACAGCCTTCTCGCGCACATCGCCTAACCGCTCATATACCGGTAGTTGTTCCTCTTGGCGGATGCGCAGCGCCTCATCTAGCTCACCTCGCTCCTGCAAGATGTCGGCGACTCTGCCTTTGACAATGGCGACTGCCAGTTCATCACCTTGGCCGTGGTGGAAAGGTATTTGCACTTGACGCCAATGCTGCAAAGCCCCATCCAAATCACCCATGATGTAAAGCAACCGTCCGAACTCATCCAGAGCATCCACCCGCATGTCATCCGGCGGATCAGTCGCCAGCCAAGCCTGTATCGCAGCAATCCGCTTGCGCTTTTGTTCGAGTGACTGGTTTTCCGGGGCTTGTTCCCGGTGCTGAATCCAGTCTTCTGTCTTCCTCGCCTCAAACCACGCCAGCGCCTCCGGTTCCGCCGTGAAGGTGTAGACCCCTGCCCGCCACGCCCACAAATCCGGCGCGCTGCGGGCGGCCAGCACGATGCTGTCGGCGTTCAGCCAAAACAGCAACCGGGCGCGGGCGTGTTTGGCCAGACGTTCGCGGCGGATGTTGAGCTGCGCCCAGTGCTGCGGCGTGAGCCAGCCGGGCTGGGGCAGGACGTGAATTACTTGGTGGCTCTGTGCTTGCTGTACCAGCAGGGCTTCGAGGTCGGGCACTTCGGGCACGCTGGCATCGACGCGCACCACGGTGCTACTCAATTGCGCGGCGTGCAGCACGCCGTCAATCGCCGTCATCAGCCGCTGGCGCAACCCTTCGTGCAACACGTCCAGCACAAACCATTGGAACGGTGGGCCGTAGACCAAGCTGCGCAGCAAGCGGCGCAAGTCAGGCGCGCAACTGGCGGGGAGATCGGTCAGGGCGAGTTGGAGTTGCTCGTCCAGCCAACTGTCGTCGTCTAGATCAGGTGTGCTCACGGTGCAGCGTCTGGTGTGGGGGCTGCTGCCGTAGCGGCCATAGCCTGCTTGGCGAGTTGGTAGCCTTCAAGCGTGCGGATCACCGGGTGGCTGCAACGCCAAGAACCGTCGTTGTATTCCATCAAGGCCAAACGGTGCAGCAGTTTTTGGGCTTGTTCGTTGTTGCCTTGGTGGGCCGCGTGGGTGTCGATCCGGGCCAGCAGTTCGTAGTCTTCGGGCTTGAGAAAGCGCCGGTACTCCGCCGCCAGCAGCTCAATGGCGCGACTCACGGCCACGGCATCCAGCACTTTTTTGCCGTCGATTTTTTTCTCGGCCACTTCGCAGCATTGCTTGAGCAGGCGCAGCAACTCGCGCGGGTGGCCGCCGCTGTGGGCAATCAAGCGCTCGATCTGGACATCACCCTCGCCATCGGGCTCGAACAGGCTGCGGGCGGCGCGGTGCAGCAGCATGGCACGCAGAGCTTCCCAGCCCGCCGTCCAGCGCTGGCCTTGCCGGTCATAGAGCTTCATCATGGGCAAGATCAAGTCGTCCAGCCGTCCGCCTAAGCGACCGTCGTACTTCAGATCCAGCGGCGCGGTGTACAGCGCCAAGGTTTCGACTTCCAGCAGCAGCACCGAGTCCTGCACAAAAAAGCGCGAGGTGTCTTCATCGCGCATTTTGTCGGTGCCGTCGATCACAAACAGCACGCGGCGCTCGCGTCCTTGTAGCTGAGTCAGTTCGGCTTCTGCATCACGGATCAGAGCATTGAAAGTTGAGGCCAGACTGGTGAAGTGGGTGCGGATTTCTTCGCGCCAAGTGGTCTTGTGGCTGGAGCCGGTCTTGAACACATTGGTCACGCTCGCCACCAACTTGAGCAGGCCGGGAATGCCGCCACCCAGTTCGGCGCTGGCTTTGATCTCAGCGGCCAACTCTTGGGACTTGGTGCTTTCGATCAGCTTGGTCTGGAACCATTGGCGCAAAGGGGTCAGCGCGGCTTCGCCCAAGTCGGCCCCAACCAAGGGCAGCGCCTGAAGCAGCGACTCGGCCATGGCCATCAGCACATCGGCGTACTGCAAGTTGTTGCGGTCGAGCTTTTCAACCACATCAACCTCAACCACCAAAAAGTGACCAGATTGGTTAAATCGCTCAGCGTACTGGCGCAACTCGGTGGTTTTGCCGCTGCCGATGTGCCCAAAAAACAGCACGTGCTTTTGGGTGGGCGGAAAGAATTCATTCTCGTCAGGATCCCACACAAACTTGCGGGCCAGTCGATCAAACGTCATCTCACTGCTGCGTGCGGCTTGCGTCGGCACATAACGCGGGTCGCCTGCGGGCAACGCCTGTTCGTACTCGATGTACTGGAGCACCCGCATCACGCTGGCGGGCGGGGTGTAGTTGTTGGTTGTCATGGGGCCACCTTTGAGCTGAATTTTAGGTGGCAGGGTATGGAAGTTGTGCAACCATCAACTTCCCCTTTTGCACTTGGAGAGCCCATGTACACCCCCGCCCATTTCGCTGAGTCCCGCCCTGAAGTTTTGCATGCGCTGATGCGCGCCCATCCGTTGGCGACGCTGGTGTTGACGGATGAGGCAGGGGCGCTGGATGCGCATCACCTGCCGCTGTTGCTGCAAGTCGATGCGCAGGGCAAGGCGTGGCTGCGCGGGCATGTGGCGCGGGCCAATCCGCTGTGGCAGCAAGCGCAAGCCGGTGAGGCCCGTGGCGGGCTGGCGGTGTTGGCGATTTTTCAGGGGGCGCAGGCTTACATCAGTCCCAACTGGTACGCGAGCAAAGCCGAGACGCACCGGGCGGTGCCAACCTGGAATTACGCCGTGGTTCACGCCCACGCCACTTTGCGCGCAGTAGACGACGCGGCGTGGCTGCGCACGCTGTTGACCGATTTAACCGCCACACACGAAGCAGCTCAGCCGCAGCCTTGGCAACTGAGCGACGCGCCAGCCGACTACCTTGATCGGATGCTGGCCGCCGTGGTCGGCATTGAGCTGGACATCAGCCAACTCAGCGGCAAGTGGAAAACCAGCCAGAACCAAGCTGCGACCAACCGCGCCAGCGTGGTGGCGGGCTTGCGCCAGCAAGGCAGTGCCGGTGCTGCTGCAATGGCGGCGCTGGTGCAGGCGGTGGATCAAGCGCCGCCTGTTCGCTGAGCCGCTGGCCTCACACCCGGCGCATCACCCCAGTGCGCGCAGGCGCTCGATCAGGCCGTTGAGTTCGTCCAGCGAGCCGAACTGAATCGACAGCTCGCCCTGCTCTTCGATTTTGCCCAGTCGCTTCACGCGCTTTTTGACGCGCACTTCCACCTGCGCGGCCAGCAGGTCTGACAGCTCTTCTTCCACTTGGCGCACGTCGCCGGACTTGGGCGCGCGGGCGGGCGCGTCGGGGGTGCTGGGGTCGGCAGCGGCGGCGTATTTTTTGACCAGGCTTTCACTCTCGCGCACCGACAGTTTTTTGGCGACGATTTGGTTGGCCGCGCTGATTTGGCCGACGCGCTCCAGCGCAAGCAGTGCGCGGGCGTGGCC
>CALMOI010000337.1 GCA_937871735.1 uncultured Comamonadaceae bacterium | reverse complement strand
ACATCCAAGCACATGGACTCTCAAGAGAATTCAGGATGCCTCCAGAGCTCAATCGCGGGTGCGGTCATTGACCGGCACCCGCGCAAAACACCCAGATCAGGTGTCTTTCGACACCTTGATCGTCGGGAACTTGGCAGAGAAGTCCTTGGCTTTGGCCGCGATTTTGATGGCGACTTGGCGGGCTACGGTTTTGTAGATTTCGGCCACTTCGCCGTCCGGGTCGGCAACCACGGTGGGGGTGCCGCTGTCGGCTTGCTGGCGAATGTGCATCGCCAGCGGCAGTGCGCCCAAGTAGTCCATGCCGTATTCAGCGGCCATGTTTTTGCCGCCGTCTGCGCCGAAGATGTGCTCCACATGGCCGCAGTTGCTGCACACGTGAACGGCCATGTTTTCGACAATGCCCAAAATCGGCACACCGACTTTTTCAAACATCTTGATGCCTTTTTTGGCGTCGAGCAGCGCGATGTCCTGCGGCGTGGTGACGATGACTGCGCCGGTCATGGGCACGCGCTGGCTCAGCGTCAGTTGGATGTCGCCGGTGCCGGGCGGCATGTCAACGATCAAATAGTCCAAGTTTTTCCAGTTGGTTTGGCGCAGCAACTGGTCAAGGGCTTGCGTTGCCATCGGGCCGCGCCAGATCATGGCTTCGTCTTGCGCGACCAAAAAGCCAATCGACATGACTTGCACGCCGTGGTTTTCCATCGGTTCGATGGTCTGGCCGTCGGTGGTTTCGGGGCGGCCTTCGATGCCCATCATCATCGGCAGGCTGGGGCCGTAGATGTCTGCGTCCAGCAAGCCGACGGATGCGCCTTCAGCGGCCAGCGCCAGCGCCAAGTTGACGGCGGTGGTGCTCTTGCCCACGCCGCCCTTGCCCGAGGCCACGCCAATGATGTTTTTCACCTGCGGCAGCAGCGCCACGCCGCGTTGGGCCGCGTGCGCCACGATCTTGAAGCTGACGTTGGCCGAGACGTTGTCCACGCCCGGCACGGTTTTGGCAGCAGCAATCAGCGCGCGGCGCAGCGCCGGAATCTGGCTTTTGGCGGGGTAGCCCAGCTCGACATCGAACGACACTTCGTCGCCCGAGACTTGCAGATTTTTGAGGGCTTTGGTGGTGACAAAGTCTTTGCCGGTGTTGGGATCAACAACGGTTTGCAGCGCTTGTAGCAATTGGTCTTGGGTGGCCATTCGGTGGTTCTTTCTAGCAGTCGGTCAAAGTGGCGGGCAGTGTAGCAACAGACCCTAAAATCAGCGATTCCCCTACAAGAAGCCATTCTCATGCCAGCCACGACCGCACCGCGCCAGCTTTTCGTCACGACCGCCTTGCCCTACGCCAATGGCAACTTCCACATCGGCCACATCATGGAGTACATCCAGGCCGATATTTGGGTGCGAGTGCAGCGCATGCAGGGCAACACGGTGCATTTCGTCTGCGCTGACGATGCCCACGGCGCGCCGATCATGATTGCCGCCGAAAAAGCGGGCAAGACGCCGCAGCAATTCGTTGCCGACATCGCAGCGGGCCGCAAGCCGTATTTGGATGGCTTTCACATCGGTTTTGACAACTGGCATTCCACCGACGGCCCAGAAAACCACGAGCTGGCCCAGTCCATTTACCGCGATTTGCGCGCCAACGGCCTGATCGCCACCAAGACCATCGAACAGTTCTTTGACCCAGAAAAGAACATGTTCTTGCCCGACCGTTTCATCAAAGGCGAATGCCCCAAGTGCGGCGCGAAAGACCAGTACGGCGACAACTGCGAAAACTGCGGCGCGGTCTACGCCCCCACCGAGCTGAAAAACCCCTACTCCGCCCTGAGCGGCGTGACCCCGGTGCTGCGCAACTCTGAGCACTACTTCTTCAAGCTGTCTGACCCGCGCTGCGTGGCGTTTTTGGAGCAGTGGACGCAAGAACCCGGTCGGCTGCAAAACGAGGTCTACAACAAGATCAGCGAATGGCTGGCCCCGACTGAAAACGCCGCTGGCGAGACCGGCCACGGCCTGTCGGACTGGGACATCAGCCGCGATGCGCCCTACTTCGGCATCGAGATTCCTGATGCGCCGGGCAAGTACTTCTATGTGTGGCTGGACGCGCCCATCGGCTACTTGGCCTCGCTCAAGAACCATTTCAGCAAGATCGGTGTGGACTACGACGCTTTCATGGCCAACCCGGCCACCGAGCAGTACCACTTCATCGGCAAAGACATCATCACCTTCCACACGCTGTTTTGGCCCGCGCTGCTGCACTTCAGTGGCCGCAAAGTGCCGAACGCGGTGTTCGTGCACGGCTTTTTGACCATCAACAGCGAAAAGATGAGCAAGAGCCGGGGCACCGGCCTCGACCCGCTCAAGTACCTGAGCCTGGGCATGAACCCGGAATGGCTGCGCTACTACATCGCCGCCAAGCTCAGCAGCCGCAACGAAGATGTGGAATTCAGCCCTGAAGACTTCATGGCCCGCGTCAACTCGGACTTGGTGGGCAAGTACATCAACATTGCCAGCCGGGCGGCGGGCTTTTTGCATAAGTATTTCGCAGGAACTCTAATGCGTGATTTCCCTGGAAAACGCCTTTTCGGTCTTCCTCCACACGAAGCAGGCTGGGCCGTCCCCAATTCAAATGAAATCTCTTCACTTGTTGGAGGGCGCGAGCCTTTCGATATATTCGCCGTTTATCTAGAAGCATCATCAAAGATGAAAATTCTTTACGAGGAGAGGGAGTATGGCAAGCTCGTTCGTGAAGTGATGTTGTTGGCTGGCTTAGCAAACCAATACATAGACCAAGAAGCGCCTTGGGCCGAAGCAAAAAATAATGGTGCATCCCAAAGATTGCATTTGTGCTGTACTGTAGCAATCAATCTTTTCAGGATATTAACTATTTATTTAAAACCCATTTTGCCATCTCTAGCTTCCAAAGTCGAAGAATTTTTAAATATACCTCCTTTGAAATTTTCAGATGTTAATGCCTCACTATCAAATCACACTATCGGTGAATACAAACACTTGATGCAGCGCGTCGATGTCAAGCAGCTTGAATCGCTGTTCGAGCAACCCGCCGCGCCCGAGCCAGTGAAGGTCGTGCCGGGCGGCGAAGAGATCGCCCCGACCATCAGCATCGACGACTTTGCCAAGGTGGATTTGCGCATTGCCCAAATCGTCAACTGCGAGGCCGTGGAAGGCTCGACCAAGCTGCTGCGCCTGACGCTGG
>CALMOI010000336.1 GCA_937871735.1 uncultured Comamonadaceae bacterium | reverse complement strand
CCCCAGCTCACTGTACTGATGGGAGACGGGCAGCGGCTCGGGGCGGCCCGTCAGGCGGGCGCGAAACAGCTCCTCCACCCGCACCATGTGGTTCAACTGCTGGCGGGCAAAGTCGAACTGGGCGGCGTGGGTCTGGCGGTTGATCTGGGCGACGGCATCTAGCGTGCGGCCATCAGCCCAAGCTTTGTACTTGAGCGGGGTGTGCAGTTGCATGGGCATCCAGGGTTGGTTGGTGTTTCAACTTTTCGACGCATCAATCGCAAACCGGAGCAATGCGGCGCTGCTTTCCAGGTGGAAGCGGTTGCGGATGTTGGCGCGGTGCGCGTCTACGGTGCGAAAGTCTATGCCCAGGCTGCGGGCAATTTCCTTGCTGGCTCACCCCAGCCTTGGTAGATGACTTGGATCTTTTTCATGACTGCGGCCCGGTCTTGCGCAGTGCGCGCTGGCGCTGGGGTGCGGATTTGGGGCAGAAACACTTCATTGAGTTCTTGCACCAGCCCGAGGTCTCACAACCTCGCCTTGGTGGTAAAGCGCATACTCACCGCAGGTCTTGCATCAGCTCATGGGACTCAGGCCCGAAGTGGGTGATGGCTATCGCCATCCAGTTCGCTTTACAAGACTTCACCCCTGCTGCGCGAAGGAACCAAATGCGCCTCGCACAATTCGGACTTGCATCTATGCCTTGCCTGATATGACTTTGCCTTCATCTTTGCCCTCCCCTGCGTTTGTTGCTGGCCCGCGTGTCCGGGTGTGGGGTAGCGCCCTGTTGCTGGCCTCGCTGGTGGCTGGGTGCGCCAATCACCCGCTGGCTGACACGGCCAACGCCCAACCCGTTACCGTGCCCAGCGCTTGGAATGCATCTGCATCCCTGCCTCCCGGCCCTGCGTCGCTGGCCCAATGGTGGCAGCGTTTTAACGATCCGCAACTCACCCCGCTGATCACGCAAGCTCTGGCGCACAACACCGATGTGCAAAGCGCCCTGGCCGCGCTGCGCAAGGCCCGCGCCCTGCGTGACGTGGCCGAAGCCGGTTTGCAACCCAGCCTGAGCGTGGGCGGCTCGGCGCGGCGCAGCACCAACGGCAACGGCGGCAGCAACCTGTATTCCGCTGGCTTCGACGCGAGCTGGGAGCCCGATGTGTTTGGCGGCAATGGCAGCAAGGCGCAAGCCACCGTGGCTGACGAGCAAGCTGCCGTCGCCACGCTGGCGCAAACCCAGGTCTCGCTGGCGGCTGAAGTGGCGGTGAGTTACATCGAACTGCGCGGTCTGCAAACCCGGCTGGACTTGGCGCGGCAAACGCTGGGCAGCCAGCTCGAAACCCTGCAACTGGTGCGTTGGCGCGCGCAGGCTGGGCTGGCTTCGGCGCTGGATGTGGCGCAGGCTGTCACGTCTGCCGAGCAGACGCGGGCACAGCTCCCCGCGCTGGAAGGCAGCTTGGCCCAGGCCGCCAACAGCTTAGCCGTGCTGACCGGCCAAACCCCCGGCCAGTTGAACGGCTTGCTGCACCAGCCCCAGCCCGTGCCGCAAACCAGCAGCGCGCTGACGCTGGCCATCCCCGCGCAGACGTTGCGCCAGCGGCCCGACATCCGCGTGGCCGAGCAGCAAGTCGCTGCCGCGCTGGCCCGGGTTCAGCAAGCCGACGCGGCGCGCTACCCCAGCTTTTCTATCAGCGGCAGTTTGGGGCGGCAGGCGCTGACCTTGGGCGCGCTCGCCAGCGGCCCGGCCAGCTTGGCCAACGCGCTGGCTGCCAGCGTCTCGTGGCCGATTTGGGACGGCGGGGCCACCCAGGCGCAAGTCCAGGCCCAGCAAGCCGCCTTGGACAGCGCCCGCATCAACTACCAAGCCGCCGTGCTGACGGCGCTGAAAGATGTCGAAAACGCCCTGCTGGCGCTGGACTACGACCGCCAGCAACTCGACCGCCTGCAAGCCGCTGCCCGGGCCGCCGCCGAGGCCGAGTCGCTGGCCAGCCTGCGCTACCGCAGCGGCTTGGTGGACTTTGCCACCGTGCTGACCACCCAACGCACCCTGCTGTCGGCCCGCGACAACGCCGCCAGCGCCCTGTCTACCCTGAGCGCCGACCATGTGCGCCTGTACAAGGCGCTGGGCGGCGGCTGGGTGCCTGAAGCGCCCGCACCCACCACGACCGCCGCTGCCACCGTCGCCCCCTGAATTCCGAGCCGCCACCACCGCCACCGCCGCTCCCCCAACTTGCCGCAAAGCCGATCACCATGAAGCCCACACCCACCGTCGCGCCAACTTCTGCGCCC
This sequence comes from uncultured Comamonadaceae bacterium, assembly GCA_937871735.1. Lineage (GTDB taxonomy): Bacteria > Pseudomonadota > Gammaproteobacteria > Burkholderiales > Burkholderiaceae_C > CALMOI01. Next base: position 5,594 of record CALMOI010000336.1, on the reverse strand, counting down.
GCCTCTGCGCCCACCACCGAGCTGCATCACCTGTTGGGTGACGATGCCCCGCCGCCCGCATGGTGGCGGCGGCCTGCCGTCTGGGGCGGCGTGGTGGTCGTGGCGCTGCTGGTGGGGGGTGGCTTGTACTGGCGCGCCCAAACCCAGGCCCAAGCCAGCGCGCCCAGCTACGTCACCGAGCCGCTGCGCCGGGGCAATCTGACTTTGAACGTCACCGCCAACGGCACCGTCAAGCCCACCAGTTCGGTGGACATTGGCAGCGAGTTGTCGGGCACCGTCAAGCGCGTGCTGGTGGATGTGAACGACCAAGTCAAAAAAGGCCAAGTGCTGATCGAGCTGGACACCGCCAAGCTGCAAGACACGGTGCAAAGCGCGCGCGCCGCGCTGACCTCGGCCCAGGCCAGCGTGCAACTGGCGGCAGCCACCACCAAAGAGGCCAAGGCCAATTTGGCGCGGTATGAAGAGGTCTCTCGCCTGTCTGGCGGCAAAGTGCCTTCGGCCACCGAGCTGGATGGGGCCCGCGCCACCCACGACCGCGCCGTGGCCAGCGAGGCCAGCGCCCGCGCCGCCGTGACCGAGGCGCAAGCCACGCTGTCCACCGCCGAAACCAATCTGGCCAAGGTCTCGATCCGCTCGCCCATCAACGGCATGGTGCTGTCGCGCGCGGTCGATCCGGGCAACGCGGTGGCCGCCTCGCTGCAAGCCGTCACGCTGCTGACCATTGCCGAAGACCTGACCAAAATGCGCGTCGAAGCCAGCGTGGACGAGGCCGACGTGGGCAGCGTGCGCGTGGGGCAAAAGGCCAATTTCACCGTCAGCGCCTATCCCTCGCGCCGCTACCCGGCCACCGTGACCCGGGTGGCCTACGGCTCGACCAAGACCGACAACGTCATCACCTACACCGCCTTGTTGGAGGTCAACAACCAAGATCTGAGCCTGCGCCCGGGCATGACGGCGGTCGCCACCATTGCCGCCACCGAACGCAACGACGTGCTGCTGGTGCCCAACACCGCGCTGCGCTTTACCCCCACGGCAGGCGCTGCCGCCGGGGCCGCCAGCGGCAGCAGCGGCGGACTGGTGTCCAGCCTGATGATGCGCCCGCCCAGCGGCGGCCAGCGCAAGACCGCAGGCACCGACAAGCGCGGCGGCGGCAACGGCGGTAGCCAGCGCCAAATCTGGGTGCTGCAAGGCGGGCAGGCCAAGCCCATCACCGTGACCACCGGCATCACCGATGGCCGCGTCACCGAAGTCAGCGCGCCCGAGCTGCAAGAGAACATGGAAGTCATCACCGACCAGCGCAGCAGCGGAGCCGCCCGATGAGCGCCAGCCCCCAGTCCGTGGCCGAGGGCAGCACGCCGCTGATCCGGCTGCGCAACATCACCAAGACCTATGGCGAGGGTGAGCTGGCGTTTCAGGCGCTCAAGGGTGTGAACCTGGATGTCAACGTGGGCGACTTTGTGGCCATCATGGGCCCCAGCGGCTCGGGCAAATCGACCTGCATGAACGTGCTGGGTTGCCTGGATCGACCTACCACGGGCGAGTACCTGTTCATGGGCGCGCACGTCGAGGCGCTAAGCCGTGACCAGTACGCGCGGCTGCGGCGGCGCTACTTTGGCTTTGTGTTCCAGGGCTTTCATCTGCTGGCGCGCACCTCGGCCCAAGAAAACGTCGAGCTGCCCTTGCTCTACCGGGGTGAAAGCGCCGCCCACCGCCGTGCCGCCGCCGCCAAGGCGCTGGATGCCGTCGGCCTAACCGGCTGGGAACACCACACCCCGGCAGAACTGTCGGGCGGGCAGCAGCAGCGCGTGGCCATTGCCCGCGCCATCGTCAGCGAGCCCAAAGTGCTGCTGGCCGACGAGCCCACCGGCAACCTGGACACCCACCGCAGCCAAGAAATCATGGAGCTGCTGACCCGGCTCAACGACCAACTGGGTATCACCGTGCTGATGGTGACGCACGAACCCGACATGGCCGCCTACGCCCGGCGCATCGTGCGCTTTGTCGATGGCGTGGTGGCCGACGATCAGGTCAACCCGCACCGCATCGGTTCCACCGCCGTGGCCGCCGCAGCCGCAGCGGCTGCTGTCACTGCTACCGCTGCCGAATCTACCGAACCCGCCAAGGCCCGCTGATGCTGCTCAACACCCTGCTGCTCGCCCTGCGCTCAATCCGGCGCAACCTGCTGCGTTCGTTTCTGACGGTGCTGGGCATCGTGATTGGCGTGAGCGCCGTCATCACCATGGTCACCGTCGGCAACGGCGCGACCCAAGCGGTGCAAAACCAAATCGCCGGGCTGGGCACCAATTTGCTGCAAATTCGCCCCGGCCAACGCATGGGGCCGGGCAGCGCGGGCAACACCGCGCCGTCATTCAAAGAAGCTGATGGCGACGCCATCGCCAGCCAAATCGGCGGCTTGGCCGCTGTGGCCCCCGAGGCGCGCAGCAGCGCTACGTTGGTCGCCAACGGGCGCAACTGGAGCAGCAGCGTCATCGGCAGCACCAACGCTTGGCTCACAACCGGCAACTGGAACATCGCCAGTGGCCGCAGCTTCAGCGACGACGAACTGCGCGCCGGGGCCGCCACCTGCATCATCGGGGCCACCGTGCAGCGCGAGCTGTATGGCAACGGCGAAGTCATCGGTAGCCCGCTGCGCGTCAAGCAAATGACCTGCGAAATCATCGGCGTGCTGGCCTCCAAAGGCCAGGGCGCGTTTGGCAACGACCAAGACGATGTGGTGCTGGTGCCCATCAAAACCCTGCAACGCCGCCTGACCGGCAACACCCGGGTCAACACCCTGCTGGTGTCGATGCAAGACGACTCCGACCCCACCCGCGTCAAAGCCAGCATCACCCAGTTGCTGCGCGAGCGCCGCAAACTCTCCAGCACCGACGAAGACAACTTCAACGTGCTGGACACCAAGCAACTGGCCGAAACCATGTCCAGCACCACCAAGGTGATGACCACCCTGCTCGGCGCAGTGGCCGCCGTGAGCCTGCTGGTGGGCGGCATCGGCATCATGAACATCATGCTGGTCAGCGTGACCGAGCGCACCCGCGAAATCGGCCTGCGCCTGGCCATCGGCGCGCTGGAGCGCGAGGTGCTGCTGCAATTTTTGATCGAAGCCGTGGTGCTGTCCTCGCTGGGCGGGCTGACCGGCATCGTCCTCGCCACCTTGGCGTCCATCGGCATCGCGCAACTGATGGACGTACCCTACCTGTTCAACCCCGGCATCAACATCGCGTCCTTCGTGTTCTCAGCAGCGATTGGGGTGATTTTTGGGTACTTTCCGGCAAGGCGCGCGGCGCGGCTCGATCCGATTGAGGCGCTGCGGCATGAGTGAGTCACGGGTCTGCGCCGTGCGCTAAGGCACAGGCGCTACAGCCGGGCCACAGGTACGATCAGGGCCACCGTCACATGCGTGACATGGCCCTTTTTTCTGTCAAAGGTTTCGTGATGACCCCCCGCTCACACCAGATTGCTGCCCTCGGTTTTTTGTTTTTAGCTTATGTATCCCCCGTCCTCGCGGGCGGCAACCCGGAGGCAGAGAAACAAAAATCCAACACCGTTTCTCAGCTCTATCAAATGACTTACGGCTCGCTCGGCGGCTGTAGCGCAGCGGGCGAGTCCCACGCCCAGCTCGCCCAAACCATTGCCGATTGGCGCAAGGCGCAGCCCGAGCTGTTCGCGCTGATGGAAGCGTCACCCTATTGGGCCGACGCCAAAAAGAACTACACCCCACCAGCCGACGCCAGCAAGTCCAAAGAGAACTGCGACGCCGCCGAAAACATGATTCAGCAGTTCATGGCCGGGGGCCCAGAAGCCGTCACGGACATCCTCGAAACGCTCAAGAAGTGAGCATCGCAACACGTCGTTGTCCTGGCTCCTGAGCGACCTTGACGGAGGATGGGGGCGCTCTAGTCAGAAGCGCCTGCAAGCCCGCTCACATCGGGTAGGCTCGCCCGTTTCACGGGGCATGCAGATCAACACGTCAGCCCCGTGCGGATTGACTGATTGAATCGAGATAGGAAAGCCCTGATGCCCTTAACCCTGCCCCAGCTAGAACGCCACCTGTTCAAAGCCGCCGACATCCTGCGCGGCAAGATGGATGCCTCCGAGTTCAAGGAATTCATATTTGGGATGCTGTTCCTCAAGCGTTGCTCTGACGTATTTCAGCCGCTCTACGACAAAATCCTGGCCGACGAACTGGCCAGCGGGGCCAGCCGGGTCGAAGCCCTGATGACAGCCAATACCCGCGACTGGTATCTGGACGACGGTTCGTTTTGGGTACCGCTGGAATCTCGTTACCAGCACCTCATGAACAACGCCCACCACAACGTCGGCGACTACCTGAACAAAGCCCTGGCCTTACTGGAAACCGGCAACCACAGCCTAGACGGCGTGCTGGAGCACATCAACTTCACCAAAAAAGTCGGGCAAAGCAAAATCCCCGACATCAAGCTGCGCCAACTCATCACCCACTTCAGCCTGTACCGCCTGCGCGACGAAGACTTTGAGTTCCCCGATCTGCTGGGCGCAGCCTACGAATAGCTGATTGGCGACTTTGCCGACTCCGCAGGCAAAAAGGGCGGCGAGTTCTACACCCCGCGCTCGGTGGTGCGGATGATGGTCAGGCTGGTCAAGCCCGACGTGCAGCACCACATCTACGACCCCTGCTGCGGCTCGGGCGGCATGTTGATTGCGGCCAAGGAATACCTGGAAGAACAAGGCCAAGAAAGCCGCAAAGCCAACCTGTACGGCCAAGAAGCCAACGGCACCGTCTGGTCAATCGCCAAGATGAACATGCTGCTGCACGGCATCAGCACCGCCGACCTGCACAACGACGATACCCTGGCCAAGCCCCGCCACGTCAAGGGCGGCGAGCTGCAACGCTTTGACCGCATCCTGACCAATCCGCCCTTCTCCATCCCCTGGGGCACCGCCGATAAAGACAGCAAAGGCCAGTCCGTCTGGGCACCCGACTTTCGCGCCGAACGCTTCAGCTACGGCGAAGTGCCGCTAGGAGCCAAGAAAGCCGACCTCATGTTCTTGCAGCACATGCTGGCCGTCACCCGCGACGAAGGCATCATCGCCACCGTGCTGCCGCACGGCGTGCTGTTTCGGGGTGGTGAGGAAAGAACCATCCGCGCCGGGATCATTGAAGACGACCTGCTCGAAGCCGTCATCGGCGTTGCCCCCAACCTGTTTTATGGCACCGGCATTCCCGCCTGCATCTTGGTGCTGCGCCAGCGCAAGGTCGAAGGGGCCAACGTCGTCAGCGGCAAACCCGTCCAGCGCCAAGGCAAAGTGCTGTTCATCAACGCCGACCGCGAGTACTTTGAAGGCCGGGCGCAGAACTACCTGATGCCCGAGCACATCGAAAAAATCGTCTCCACCTTTGAGGCCTACCAAGCCGTACACGGCTTTTCGGCCATCGTGGACGTGGCCACGCTCAAGGCCAACGGCTACAACCTCAACATTCGCCGCTACGCCGACAACGCCCCGCCGCCCGAACCCCACGACGTGCGCGCCCACCTGGTGGGTGGCGTGCCCAAGGCCGAAGTGGACGCCAAGGCAGCGTTGTTTGCCACCCACGG
>CALMOI010000335.1 GCA_937871735.1 uncultured Comamonadaceae bacterium | reverse complement strand
CTCCTGCGCGTGCTGTGGCTCAACTACGTGGCCCCCTACCGGGTCGCCGTGGATGAACAGCGCATGGCCCAGCAGCTCACCGGTTCCACAAAACAACCCATAAGGGAGGTTCACCATGATCGATTCGACGGTCGTTGACCTGTCGCGGCTTCAATTTGCCGCGACGGCGATGTACCACTCGGGCAAAAACCCGCTGCGCAAAGTCACCCGCGACAGCGAAGAAGTCGCCATCGTGCGCGGCGAAAAGCGCCGCCGGCTGCACAAAGCCTTTTTGCGCTACCACGACCCCAGTAACTGGCCGCTGCTGCGCGAGGCACTCAAAAGCATGGGGCGCGCCGATTTGATTGGCAACGGCAAGCACCATTTGATTCCGACTTTCCAGCCCTCTGCAGCGGGTGGCGCGATGCGCAAGCCGCTGACGCAGGCCGAAGCCAAAGCTATGCCGCGCGTGCCGCGTGCCCAGCCGCAAAAGGGCAATCTGCAAACCCAGCACACCGGCCTGCCGCCGCGCGTGACGGGTTCGGGCAAGCCAGCCAAGTCGGCAGCGGCGCGCAAAGCTGGCATTTAAAGATGAAAAAGACTTTTTATGAGTTCTTTGCTGGTGGAGGAATGGCGCACGCAGAGCTTGGTCAGGATTGGAAGTGCCTTTTTGCTAACGATTTTTCTGAAAAAAAAGCCGCGTCTTACGCTGCAAATTGGGGCGGCGACTGCCTCCATGTGGGGGACGTTGCCTTGGTTGACTCGGCCCAGTTGCCCCATCAAGCCGATCTGGCTTGGGCATCGTTTCCCTGCCAAGATTTGTCATTGGCCGGAAGCGGTGCGGGTTTAGACGGCGCAAGAAGTGGCACCTTTTGGGCCTTCATGAAGCTGATGGATGACTTGAAAACGCAAGGGCGTAAGCCGCGCATGATTGCGCTTGAAAATGTGTACGGGGCCATCACCAGCCATGACGGCAAGGACTTCGAGGCGATGATCCACAGCGTTGCGGCGCAAGGCTATCGCCTTGGTGCCATGTTGATTGATGCCATTCATTTTTTGCCGCAGTCGAGGCCGCGGCTTTTTATAGTGGCAGTCGA
>CALMOI010000334.1 GCA_937871735.1 uncultured Comamonadaceae bacterium | reverse complement strand
CATAGTGGCAACTTACCTCATCGGGGAGGTGTTGCACTTCACTTTGGAGACCGCCAAGTCAAATCGTTTATTTGCCCAGTTCGATTGCAGCGAGTTCTGCGCAAGGCGGGGTGGGGCGGGTTAATTTGAAAGTCGTTTCTACCACAGTCTTGGATGCAGGTGCTTTGGGGGCGGTTGCTGGTACGACGTTGCCTGGCAAGGGTGACAAAGGTTCTGATGCCGTGCTGGGCCCAAGCGTCGGACAGGCCGCCAGTCAGGCTGGCTATGTGGTGTCGAACCTGTCGCTGACCGTGACCAAGACGGTGTTGTCCGTGATGGCACCGGGAAACAAAGGCACCTTGCTGATGCCAGGGTCTGTGGTGACCTATCGCATCGTGCTGGCGATGGTGGGTGCAGGCTCTGTGGATAACTTTGTGTTCACAGATCCCTTGCCTGCCGAGCTGACGTATGTCTCTGGAAGCTTGCGCGTTGACAGCAATCCGCAGACAGATGCGGAAGACAGTGATGCGTCCTCTGTGGTGTCGGGTGTCGTGAAGTTGAGCCTCGGAACGGTCTTGGCTCCATTTACCCATACCGTTGAATTTAAAGCAGTTGTTAATTGAATAGGAGTTTTTATGCGTTATATGTCTATTTTGTCGGCACTCTTGTGTGTTGCGTTAAATCTTCCATTTGTGGCTCATGCCCAAGGCACGATTGAGTTGCAAAATGTGGCGGAAGTTGAAGTCGCCGTGAAAGGTGCTGATGGCGTCATCACCAAAAAACGGATGGTGGCTGATAAAACCACGCCGGGTACCGAGGTGATCTACACCACGACTTTCCGCAATATTGGAGCCAAGCCTGCTGGCAGCATCAATATCAAAAATCCTATTCCCGCGAACACCACGCTGATGGCGGGCAGCCCTTGGGGCGAAGGGGTTGATATCACTTACTCCGCTGATGGCGGCAAGACTTGGTCCGCCGTGGACAAGATCCGCATCAAAGATGCAAGCACCGGCAAAGAGCGCCCCGCCGCGCTGAGTGAGTTGACTCACGTTCGCTGGAGTCTGCGCAACGATTTGGCCCCAGGCAAGCTGGGTGAAGTGGGCTTTCGCGTGATCGTCAACTAAGGCGAGCGAGACCATGAGCAACCGACCCCATCCATTCCCGCAAGGGCCGCCTATTTTGGCGCCGCCGTCTGATTTCCACCCACCCATCCACCCACCCACTCTTTCTCTCGTTAATTTTTAGGAAACATCATGAAAGCAAACTTTCGCTCTTCCCTGATTGCCAGCGCCGCCTTGCTGGCGATCAGCGGTCTCACTTCTGTGGCTCATGCGGCTACGACTGCGACTCCTGCCGGTCAAACCGTGTCCAACACGGCTTCTTTGGACTACAAAGTGGGTGGCACTGACCAACCCCAGTTGAAGTCTTGCACCACGGCTTGTACCGACACCACCGGTACGCCCACCACGTTCACGGTTGACTTGAAAGTCAACGTCACTGTGACAACTTCTGACACCACCTATGTGTCAGCGCTGCCTGTGGCTGCTACGGGCCAATCCACTGCGGCCAAGTTCACCGTGACCAACACCGGTAACGGCACTCAAGACTTTGCCTTGACCACCAAGATTGACTACGCCACTGGCACCGTCAACAACGTCTGGGGCACCACCAATGTGGCGGATAACCTGGATCCCACAGCTTGCACCACCTATGTGGACACCAACAACAACGGTACCTACGAAGCTGGTACCGATGTCGCTGCAACCTACATTGACGAATTGGCCGCAGGCGCATCCAAGGTCGTGTTCGTGGCTTGTACTTTCCCCACCACCTCGCTGTTTGACCAGCAAGCTGTCATTGCCCTGAAGGCGTTGCCTTGACCAATGGCGGCACGCTGACCAACTACATGGGCGTGACCGGTAAGACTGTGAACGTGGTGTTTGCTGATGCAGCTGGTGCCAACGACGCCGCCGCTGATGCCGCTGCTTCTGCTTACGATGCTTTCCACATCGACACCTCGCGTCTGCAAATCACCAAGGCTGTCGCTGTGCTGTGCGATCCGGTGAACGGCACTACCAACCCCAAGAACATTCCTGGCGCGCTGGTGCGATACACCATCACGATCAAGAATGAAACGTCTGGCGTGACGGACATCACTCGCGTGAAGCCCGCCGTACTGACCAACGTGGGTGACTTGTTGGATGTCAACCTTGACTTCGACGCTGGCTTCTTGGGTGGCATCGCTGGTACAGGCGTCACTGCTGGCACCTGCGCAGGTGTGACCACCACCGCTATCGGTACTAAGACGGGTGCAGCTGGCCTGACCACCACGGCCCGTACTCCTGCCGTGTCTGCGGCCATCGACGTGAGCGTGACAGCTGTTGATGCTGACAACCTGACCATCCCGTTGACCACTGCTTTGACCGCAGGCAGCGGCCACGCTGTGGGCGAACTGCAAGCCGGTGAAACCGCAACTGTCGTCTTCAACGCTGCTATCAAGTAATTGATCGACTCAGGAACATGCTGTTTCAATATGGTCCGTTCCTGCGCAAGCTCTCTGGTGTGGTTCGCCGCGCAGAGAGCTGCGCCCAAGGCTCACTGAAGCATGCTTCAGTGAGTCTGGGCATGGGTGCACGTGATTGCGCCCATGCCCAGACTGGATTTGACGTCTTGTCGTTGGTCTACGCTCTTTTCTTCAAAATTCTGGCGTGTTGTGTACTGCTGGGGCTGGGTGCCACATCGGCTCAAGCGGTGACGGCAGCAGGTGTGCCCATCACCAATGTGGCGAGTGCTTCGTACACCCTTTCTGGCACGACCGTGACCGTGACCGGATCGGTCACGCTGGTGACCTCCGTCAAAACGCCAGCCGCAATTGATTTCCTGTCCTATGTCGGCGGCACCAGCGGAGTGCCGGATACGCTGATCAATCAGTACAAGGTTTCAACCACCCAGTGCAACAAATCGGGCGGTGGCTATGTGCCGTTGGCCGCACCTACACCCCCAGGGCAGTCGACCTTGGTGTTGTCGGGTGTGCAAGCCTTGGCAAGTTCCAGCCTCTATGCCAGCGGTGATGTGGTGTTTGTCCGGGTCACTGACTATGACCAAAACGTCAACCCCAACGTCATGGAAACCTTGGATGTCACTTTGACAGCCAGTGGCGGCGATAGCGAACAACTGCGTTTGACGGAAACCGGCCCATCGACGGGTGTGTTTGTGGGTTACATCCCCTCTGCGTCTGGCGCTGCCACCGCAGGAGATTGCGTCTTCAACATCGGCGGCAATCAAAAGCTGGTGGCCACGTACATCGACCAGTCTGAATCCAGCGTGGCCATCACGGCAGCGGCGCTGGTGGATCCGTTGGGGGTCGTGTTCGACTCGACCACCGGCAACCCTATTGATGGTGCTGAAGTGACCTTGATTGATGTCTCAACAGGGAATCCCGCGCTGGTTCACGGCAATGACGGCAAAAGCATTTACCCCTCTAAAGTGGTGACCGGTTCGACCATGGTGGACAGTGGCGGCACCCGCTATGTCATGGGCAGCGGGCGCTTTCAGTTTCCTCGGATCAATCCCGGTGACTACAAACTACAGGTCGCCGTGCCCGTGGGGCATTCCGCTCCATCCAAAGTGTCTGCGGACGACATTCGCAAGCGTTTCGGCACAGATACCTTTGTGATCACAGCAGGTTCTTACAGCGACAAATTCACCGTTTTGCCGGGGCCAGCCTTGGTGATTGACATTCCGGTCGATCCCAGCAGTGCCAGCAACACCAGCGTCACGATCAAAAAAACGGCAGGTAAATCTGAAGTGTCAGCGGGTGATTTCTTGCCCTATACGCTGAACATTCGCAACAACAACACCTATGCCTTGACGAGTGTTCATGTCAAGGATCGACTCCCGCCTGGGTTCCGTTACCAAAAGGGTTCGGCACGTATCGGCGACGTTCAAATCGCCGACCCCACCATCGGCAGCGATGGGCGTGATCTCGATTTCACGGTGGGCACCTTGCCCAGCAGCACCGATGTCAAGCCCGAAGTGGTGCTCAACTACGTGGTGGCCGTTGTGGCCGGTGTGCCGCTGGGGCAGGCGAACAACACAGCGTGGGTCGCTGGCAATGTGACCTCCAACACGGCGCAGGCCAGTGTTTTGGTCAAGGATGACCTCAATCGTGAGCGTGTGATCTTGGCGGGCCGCGTGACCTTGGTCGAATCTTGCCGCGACGATGAAAAAGATTCGAAGACCACGCCGCCGCAGCCTTTGGCCAATATCCGGGTGATGCTGGAAGACGGCACCTATGTGGTGACAGACAAAGAAGGGCGCTGGCACATCGACAACCTGCGCGCGGGCACGCACGTGGTGCAGCTCGACGAAACCTCCATGCCGCAAGAGTCTTTGTACGAAGCTTGTGAGCAAAACACCCGCACGGGAGGGCGCAACTTTTCGCAGTTCGTCAATGTTCGGCCGGGCTCGCTGTGGCGTGCAGATTTCCGCTACATGCGCGTTGCCAGCTGCATGCGCCAAAAGATTCACGTCCAAGATCGGGCGGTGAGTGTGGAGTTGGAGGCTCCAGTCTCCAATCAAGGGATGAGCGTCGTCGTCGGTTGGCCTGCCGGGCTCAAAGTGCTGCCTCACAGCGTGTTGCTCGACGGCAAGCCCGCGCAAGTCGATCTCAACGAAGGTTACATGGTGCTGCGCCTCGGGCGTCATCCCAAGCAGTGGTCACATCAGCTGACATGGGAGTTTGACGCTGCGCCTTCAGACAAACTGAAGCTGGCTGTGCAGGTGCAGCCGGTCAACCAACCTACGCAGCGCATGCCCGGCATGGTGTGGACACCCGGACAAGCTGATGTCCAGCAGTGTTCGCCCATTGAGTTACCCAGTGCCGCTGTGGCTGCGGCTGCGGCCAAGAACGAGGCAGACTCCAAGGCCGCAGCGCAAGCTCAAACATTGGCGGCGCAGTTGCAATTGATTGAACAACTGCCGTATGACGAGAAGTGGGTGGCTGCCGCTGATCCTGGTGTGGAATGGTTGCATCCGCAGCTTGGTTTCTCCCCCGCGCTGCCTTTGGTGAAGGTGGCCGTCAAGCACGGGCCCAAAGACAAGGTGTTGCTCAGCGTGAACGGCGCGCCTGTCAATCCGATGCGCTATGAGGGCACGGTGTCCAACCCTGCTGGGACGGTGGCTCTGTCGAACTGGCGTTCCGTGGATTTGAAGGACGGGACTAACTTGCTCGAATTGACCGTGCAAGACCCAGACGGCAAAGTGCTGCTGCAAGAGCGCCGTGAGATTCACTACATCGTCGCCCCGGCCAAGGTTAGTTATGACAGCACCAAATCGCAGCTTGCGGCGGATGGCCGTACTGCGCCAGTGATTGCCTTGCGCATGCTGGACAAGAACGACAAGCCCGTGCGTCGCGGTGCGGGCGGCGATGTCTCCATCAACGCACCGTACCAAGCCTACAGCCAAAAGGAAAGCCTGCAAAACGAGCCGCTGACGGGCAATTTGGGCGGCAAAGCCCATTACGAAATCGGCGAAGACGGCATTGCTTTGATTCGCTTACAGCCGACCACTCAAGCAGGCGAAGTGGTCTTGAACTTTGATTTTGGCGAAGCCAAGACCCGTGAAGTCCGTGTTTGGCTGACCCCTGATCTGCGCGAGTGGGTGCTGGTGGGTTTTGCCCAAGGCACGGTCGGGCACAAAAGCCTGAGCGGTAACGTCGAAAGCTTGGGCGGCACCAGTGTCGAGCATGAACTGTTTGATCAAAACCGCATTGCCTTCTATGCCAAGGGTCAGATCAAAGGCGAGTACCTGCTGACAGCGGCCTATGACACAGCCAAAGAGCGCGGCAGTGCCGGATCCACGGTAGCTTTGCGCCAAGCGGTCGATCCCACCAAGTACTACACCTTGTATGCCGACAGCACGCAGGCCCAGTACGACGCGGCCAGCGTCAGCAAGCTGTACGTCAAGATCGAAAAAGCCCAGTACTACGCCATGTTCGGCGACTACGACACGGGCATGAGCGTGACCGAACTGGGGCGCTACAGCCGCACGCTCAACGGTGCCAAGACCGAGTACAAGGGCGACACCACCAGCTATGTCGGCTTTGCCAGCATGACCACGCAAAGCTACGGCAAGAAGGAAATCCAGGGGCAAGACATCTCGGGTCTGTACCGTTTGGGCCAGGGCAACATCGTGGTCAACACCGACAAGGTGCGGGTGGAGACACGTGATCGACTCCATCCCGAGAAAATCATTCAGACCCAGGACTACGCCCGGTATGTGGACTACCAGATCGACTACACCGATGGCACCCTGTTCTTTCGCGAACCGATCCCGGCCTACGATGCCAATTTGAACCCGGTGTACATCGTTGCCGAGTACGAGTCAGACAGCAAGGGCGAAGCCAAGCTGACCTACGGTGGCCGTGTGGCGACCAAGCTCGACAGCAAAACCGAAGTGGGTGTCAGCCATGTCCACGAAGGTAATGCAGGGCGCGAAGCCAATCTCACCGGAGTGGACACCACGGTGAACTTCAACGAAACCACCAAGCTGCATGCCGAGGTGGCGCGCAGCCAGCGTCATGGCGTGGATGACAGCAGTTCGGGCGGTGCCTACATCGTCGAATTGACCCAAAACGAGACCGATCATTCGCTCAAGGCTTATGCGCGCAAACAAGACATGGGTTTTGGTTTGGGTCAGCAATCTACATCGGCCACGGGGACGCAAAAGATGGGCGTTGAAGGCCAGGTCAAGCTGAACGAGGACATGACCTTGCAAGGGACACTGTCTCGCGAACAAAAAGAGACCACCGAATCCACCGCCGACCGCACTTTGGCTGAAGCCAAGTTGCAATGGGGCAAGATTGGCGTTGGCTTGCGTGCCATCAACGAAAGCGACACCACAGGGCAAAGCAGCGAGTCACGTCAATTGGTGGCGACCGCTTCGCGGGAAATGCTGGATCAGCAACTCACCTTGCGTGCCAGCGCCGAAATTGACCTCAGCTCCCGCTCCACCACACTCGATGCCACCGGCACCAGCCTGACCAGCAGCAGCACAGGTGTTTCCGCCTTCCCCAATCGGTTGCAAGTCGGAGCCGACTACCGCTTGACCACGCAGACCACCTTGTTTGCCACTCAAAACCTGTCATGGAATGACGAGTCTCGCTACACCAGCACCCGCATGGGCATGCGCATGCAGCCCTGGATGGGGGCGATGGTGACCAGCTCTGTCGGTACGCAAAACGCGCTGGACAGCGGGCGTTTGTATGCCGATCTGGGGCTGGTGCAAAAGCTCAAGATCGATGAAGAGTGGAGCGCTGACTTTGGCATCAACCGCATGCAAACCTTGCGCGGTGCTGCCCCTGCGGCAGCCAGCTTGGACAGCGGCACCATCACCGGTTCGGGCTCGGGTAGCGCCAGCAGCTCGGACAGCGAAAACGGCTCGATGGACTACACCTCGCTCTACGCCGGATTGGCCTACAAAGACACCATCTGGGGCGGCAGTGGCCGCATTGAATGGCGCAATGGGCAACTCTCGGACAAGTTCAACATCTTGCTGTCTGCCGAGCGCAAGCTCGACGATGGGCGCGTATTGGGCGGCGGCTTGACCATCAGCACCGTCAACGCCAGCGAATCGCGCAGCCGTAAGTTCGATGCCCGGTTGAGCTATGCCTACCGTCCGCTGGATGTGCTGAACCAAGATTGGATGTGGCTGGATCGGCTCGAATACGCTGACGATGTGGAAAAGTCAACCAGCAGCCACTCGACGACGCGCAAGCTCATCAATAACTTCAATGCCAACTGGCAGCCCAATCGCCGCACGCAGGTTGCTTTTCAATACGGTGCAAAGTATGTGTTCAGCACCATTGATGGCGCGGGCTACAAGGGCTACACCGATCTGATGGGGGTGGAAAGCCGCTATGACCTGAGCCGCTGCTGGGATGTCGGACTGAGCGCCAGCATCTTGCACACCTGGCTCAATTCTTCCAAGCAGTACCAGTTTGGGGTTTCGACGGGTTACAAGGTTGCGGACAACATGTGGTTCGTGCTGGGGTACAACCAAGCCGGTTTCAAAGATCCTGACTTTTCTGGGGCGGGTTATCGGGCCAAGGGCTTGTACATCAGCTTGCGTGCCAAATTCGATCAAGACACCTTCGGTTTGAATAAACGGCGCGATGATATGCGCGCTGTTCAGTACTAAAACTCAGCTATGCAGTTCCCACGTTTCTTGAAGTCTTTCGCCGTCGTGCTCATGGCCGCTTGCCAGTCATGGTTGCGCTGGCTGGCTGTCATGCTGATGCTGGCCATGGTGATTCCTGCGCACAGCGACAGCGTGGGACAGGTGCAGACGACCAAGTTCTTTGCCCCAGAAACGGTGAATTTGCTCAAGTCACGGGCCACCAGCGGCACGCCTGGACTGGCTGTGGGCGACTATGCCAGCTACATCATTCAGTTCACGCCCGTGCCCAATGGCGCCACGATTGGTGCGGGCGGCTACATCACTGACTACATTCCCAGTGGTGCCAAGGTGGTGGGTGCTTGGTTTGTACAGCCTGATGGTGCGGGTGATTACACCCAAATCAACGCGCCGCAGCCTGCGCTCATGGCACCGGGGTGGGGGCGTCGGGGTCAAGCCAGCTACAACACCAACTGGACCGGTTTGTCCATTGATTCCGCGACTGTCAGTGCTTGCACGGCTGCGGGCTTTACCACCGCCAACTGCAATGGGCGGTTCAGTGAGGTCTACGCCGACACGGGCATCTTTTACTCAAATGACCCACGCACAGTGGTCAGCACCTACCCAGACACCGATGGGCGGGTGCGCCAAAGTGCCAACGGCTACAACATCAATCCCACTGGGACGGGGCAGCTCAATCCCATCTTGGGGCAGACCAAGGCCACGGTTCACAACTACTGGGATGCCGCCAACATCAATGCATTCGGCAGTACCTCAACAGCTATCGCGGCGTTGGCGGCTCCTAGAGCGTGTTATGAACTCGCTCCGGGTGGTCAGAGCAGCGTGAGATCCTCACTC
>CALMOI010000333.1 GCA_937871735.1 uncultured Comamonadaceae bacterium | reverse complement strand
AGAACTCCAGCCGCGCCACGATGCCAAAGCGGTCGCGCAGCGGGTTGGTCAGCATCCCGGCGCGGGTGGTCGCGCCCACCAGGGTGAAGGGCTGCAAGTCCAGCTTGATGGAGCGGGCCGCCGGGCCTTCGCCGATCATGATGTCGATCTGGTAATCCTCCAGCGCGGGGTAGAGGATTTCTTCCACCACCGGGCTCAGGCGGTGGATTTCGTCGATGAACAGCACATCGTTCTTTTCCAAGTTGGTCAGCAGCGCCGCCAAGTCCTTGGGCTTTTCCAGCACCGGGCCGCTGGTCTGGCGCAGGTTCACGCCCAGTTCGGCGGCAATGATGTGGCTGAGCGTGGTCTTGCCCAGCCCCGGCGGGCCGAACAGCAGCACATGATCCAGCGCCTCGTCGCGCTTGCGCGCCGCACCAATGAAGATGTCCAACTGCTCGCGCGCCTTGGCTTGGCCCACGTACTCTTGCAGCAACTTGGGGCGCAGGGCGCGCTCAATGGCTTCTTCTTGCGGCGACACCGGCGCGGCGGACACCACGCGCTTGGGCGGCGCGGGCAAAAAATCGTCAGTTTGAATGGACATGGCTCACTCCAGAAATCAAGGGGTTCAGCGTGCCAGCGCTCGCAGCGCCAGCTTGATACCTTCGCTCACGCCCACGTCTTTGGGCAAGGCTTTCAGCGCCAGGGCGGCTTCTTTGTCGCTGTAGCCCAGCGCGATCAGGGCTTGCAAGATGTCGAGCTGGTTGGCGTCGCCGCTCAGGGCCGGGGTCACGCCAATGTCTGCGCCCAACTTGCCTTTGAGTTCCAGCAGCAAGCGCTCGGCGGTTTTTTTGCCGATGCCGGGCACCTTCACCAGCCGCCCGGCTTCTTGTGTGGTGATGGCTTGCGCCAGCTCGCCCACGCTCATGCCCGACAGCAGCGACAGCGCCATGCGCGGCCCCACGCCGGTGATTTTGATCAGCTCGCGGAAGGCGGCGCGCTCCGGGGCGGTGGCAAAGCCGTACAGCAGCTGCGCGTCTTCGCGCACCACAAAGTGCGTCAGCAGCGTGACCTTCTCGCCCAAATTGGGCAGATTGTAGAAAGTGCTCATCGGCACGCTGACTTCGTAGCCCACGCCGTGGCAGTCCACCACCACATCGGGCGGGTTTTTGTCGCAAAGGGTGCCGGTGAGTTTGCCGATCATGAGAAATGTCCTGCGGGGGATAAAGAAGATGGGGGAAGAAAAGAAGCTGCGTGCCATTCAGGCCGAGTGCCTATCATGGCGGGCTTGCGGGTTCGCGTTGGAACCCCGTCACCGGAATTATCAGCTTGATCCTTCGTCACACTTTCACCCCTCACAACAACACCCGGCTGGCCAACTTGTGCGGCCCGATGGACGCGCACCTGCGCACCATCGAAGCCGCGCTGCAAGTGAGCATTGCGCACCGCCACGAGCAATTCAAGGTCGATGGCCTCAAGGCGAAAGCCACCCGCGCCATGGAAGTGTTGCAAGCCATGTACGAAATGGCAGAGCGCCCCATCGCCGCTGACAAGTTGCAACTGATGCTGGCGGGCGATGCCTCGGCCTCGCTCACCGAAGCGGACGACGGCAGCTTGGTGCTGCACACCCGCCGCGCCGATCTGCGCGCCCGCACGCCCAACCAAAGCGCCTACTTAGAAGCGATGGCCACGCACGACATCACCTTCGGCATCGGCCCGGCGGGCACCGGCAAAACCTATCTGGCCGTGGCCTGCGCGGTCGATGCGCTGGAGCGCAGCGCCGTGCAGCGCATCGTGCTGACCCGCCCCGCCGTCGAAGCCGGAGAAAAACTCGGCTACCTGCCCGGCGACCTGTCGCAAAAGGTAGATCCGTACCTGCGCCCGCTGTACGACGCGCTCTACGACCTGATGGGCTTTGACAAAGTGACCAAAGCCTTCGAGCGCGGCGCGCTAGAAATCGCCCCGCTGGCCTTCATGCGCGGGCGCACGCTGAACAACGCCTTCGTGATCTTGGACGAAGCGCAAAACACCACGCCTGAGCAGATGAAGATGTTCCTGACCCGCATCGGCTTTGGCGCACGCGCCGTGGTGACGGGCGACGTGAGCCAAATCGACCTGCCCAAAACCCAGCTCAGCGGCCTGATTGACGCGGAGCGCGTGCTCAAACGCGTGAAAGGCATTTCGATGTGCCACTTCACCTCGGCAGACGTGGTGCGCCACCCGCTGGTGGCCCGCATCGTCGATGCCTACGACGCCCGAGGCCGAGGCGGCAGCAACAGCAGCGCCCGCAAAGCCCCCATCATCGTCAGCGACGACGACTTGAACGACTGAACGGAGCTGCCACCATGCCCAAGACCGCCCTCCAGGCTCTGCAACTGTCGCTCCAGTTCGGCAAATTTGCCAACGCTACCGACATCGCCGCCCACCGCGCCGCCCTGCCCCGCCACAAAGTCATCCGCTGGATGCGCCACGCGCTGGCCACTGATGCGGAAATCACCGTGCGCATCGTTGATGCCGACGAAGGCCTGGCCCTGAACCGCGACTACCGCCACAAGGACTACGCCACCAACGTGCTGACGTTTGACTACACGCAAGAGCCCCTCGTCACCGCTGACTTGGTGCTGTGCGCCCCGGTGGTCGCACGCGAGGCGCAAGAGCTGGACAAATCGCTGCAAGCGCACTACGCGCATTTGCTGGTTCACGGCACCCTGCACGCCCAAGGCTGGGATCACGAAACCAGCCCCGAAGACGCCGAAGAAATGGAAGCCTACGAGACTGAAATCTTGGCCGGGCTGGGGTTTGAAAACCCCTACGCGGACAAGTAAGCCCCGCCCGACTGAAGCTCACCACCTGGATCGCCATGAACACCACTTCGCCACACCGCAAGCTACCCATCGGCCTCCAGAACCTGCGCGAAATCCGCGAAGGTGACTACTACTATGTGGACAAAACCGGGCTGGCCATTGACCTGATCGAGTCGCCCGGCAAAGCCTACTTTCTCAGCCGCCCGCGCCGCTTCGGCAAAAGCCTGCTGGTCGATACCTTCAAAGAACTGTTTGAGGGCCACCGCGCCCTGTTCAACGGGCTGGAAGCCGAGCAGCGTTGGGACTGGAGCCAGTGCCACCCGGTGATCCGCATCAGTTTGGCCGACGGCGTGCTGCGCAACCGCGCCGAGCTTGACCGCAGCCTGCTGGGCCTGCTGCGCACCCAGCGCGAGGCGTTGGGCATCGACACCCCGGCCTGGTTGGCCCCCGAAGATGTCGCCGCCAATTTGGCCGACCTGATCCGCCAAGCCAGCCAGCGCTACGGCCAACCCGCCGTGGTGCTGGTGGACGAGTACGACAAACCCATTTTGGACAACATCACCGCCCCCGCCGCTGCGCTGGAGATGCGCGAGGGTCTGAAAAACCTGTACTCGGTGCTGAAAGAAGCCGACGCGCACCTGAAATTCGTCTTCTTCACTGGCGTGAGCAAGTTCAGCAAAGTCAGCCTGTTTTCGGGGCTGAACCAGTTGCGCGACATCACCATCGACCCGCATTACAGCGCCCTGTGCGGCTACACCGATCACGATCTGGACACCGTCTTCGCACCCGAACTGCCCGGTCTGGATCGCGAGGAAATTCGCCGCTGGTACAACGGCTACAACTGGCGCGGCACCTCGGTCTACAACCCGTTTGACGTGCTGCTGCACCTGTACACCCGCGAGCTGCGCTCGTTCTGGTTCGAGACTGGCACGCCCACCTTTTTGGTCAAGCTGATCACGGAACGCCAGATGCACACGCCCGACTTGGGCCAGATCGTGGCCACCGAGTCGCTGCTGTCCACCTTTGACGTGGACACCATCCTGCCCGAAGCCTTGCTGTTTCAGGCCGGGTATTTGACGATTGCCAGCGAATGGGCCATTCCGGGGCGGCTGGAATTCACGCTCAAGTACCCGAACCAAGAAGTGCAGGCGGCGCTGAACGACTGCCTGCTCAAAAGCTACGTCGGCAGCCCGCAAGCGCCCGAGCCGCAAATCAGCCGCCTGTACCGCGTGCTGCACGCGGGCGATGTGCAGGCGCTGCGCCCGCTGTTTCAGGCATTTTTTGCCAGCATCCCGCACGACTGGTACCGCAACAGCCCGATTGCTCAATTTGAAGGCTACTGGGCCAGCGTGTTCTACAGCCACTTTGCCGCGTTGGGCCTCGACATCCGTGTGGAAGACAGCACCCACAAAGGCCGCATCGACATGACCGTGCTGTTTGCCGGGGCGGTGTGGGTGTTCGAGTTCAAGGTGGTGGAACTGATACCCGAAGGCCGCGCCTTGCAGCAAATCAAGGAACGCGGCTACGCCGACAAGTACCGCGCACGAGGCGAACCCATCCACCAAATCGGCGTGGAATTCAGCCGGGTGGAAAGAAATATCGTGGGGTTTGAGGTGGAGACGGTGGGCTGAACCATGAAATGCCCCGTCTGCGGCGCTGCCGAATTGATCCACGACACCCGTGACCTGCCCTACACCTACAAAGGCGAGTCCACGCTGATCCCTGCCGTGACAGGCGATTTCTGCCCCGCCTGTGCCGAATCGGTGCTGGATGGTGCTGAGTCCGAACGGGTGATGCGCGAGATGGGCGCTTTTGCCCGGCAGGTGAACGCAGCCATCGTTGACCCACACTTCATCACCAACGTGCGTAAAAAGCTGGCGCTGGATCAACGCGAGGCCGCAGAAATCTTTGGGGGTGGAGTCAACGCCTTCTCGCGCTACGAAACTGGCAAAACCAAGCCGCCGCTGGCGCTGGTCAAACTGCTGCGTGTGCTGGATCGGCACCCCGAGCTGCTGGGCGAAGTGCGGGCCGGCTGAACACAAGGCAACTCACGCCACCCGCAGCGGAATGGTGATCGGCCCGTCGTTGACCAAATGGACTTTCATATCCGCCGCAAACTGCCCGGTCTGGACGATGGGGTGGGCGGCGCGGGCTTGGGTGACGAAGTGGTCGTACAGGCGGCGGCCTTCGTCGGGCGCGGCGGCTTGCGTGAAGCTGGGGCGGTTGCCGCCGGTGGTGTCGGCGGCCAGAGTGAATTGGCTGACGATGAGCAGGCCGCCGGGGGTGCCCAGTCCGTCCAGGTCTTGCACGCTGCGGTTCATCTTGCCCGCGTCGTCGGCGAAGATGCGCAGCTTCAGGATTTTGGCGAGCAGTTTGTTGGCCTGGGCTTCGCTGTCGCCGCGTTCGGCGCAGACCAGCACCAGCAGGCCGGGGCCGATTTGGCCTAGGGTTTGGCCGTCTACGATGACGTGCGCTTGGCTCACGCGCTGCAACAGGCTAATCACATCAAGTCCTTGGTGTCTTCAAAGTGGGCCTCCACGTCGGAGGGCAAGAGTTGGATGCTGGCGCGCAGGCCGGGCACGGCGCTCATCAGCGCTTGTTCGACGCTGGCGCGCACGGCGGCGGCGCGGCCTAGCGACCAGTTGGCGGGCATGTGCATGTGCAAGTCAACAAAGCGGCGTTGCCCGGCTTTGCGGGTGGTGATGTGGTCAAAGCGAATGATGGGGTTGGCCCCCGGCGCGGGCATGAAGTCGTCCAGCGTGGCGTGGATGGTGGCGAGCACGTCGGGTTCGACCGCTTGATCCATCAGCCCCTGCGAGGATCGCCAGATCAGGTGCGCACCTTCTTTGATGATGTTCAGCGCCACAGCGATGGCGACCACGGGGTCAAGCCAGAGCCAGTCGGTGACCGACACCAGCGCGATGCCAACGACGACGCCCGCCGATGTCCACACGTCGGTCAGCAGGTGGCGGGCGTCGGCTTCCAGGGCGATGGATTGATGCACTTTGGAGGCGCGCAGCATGACCCAGGCCAACAGGCCGTTGAGCACCGAGCTGGCAATCGACAAAGCCAAGCCCCAGCCGACTTGTTCGATGGGCGCGGGGTGCAGCAGGCGCGGAATGGCCGTCCAGATGATGGCCAGGGCGGCCACGAGGATCAGGATGCCCTCGAAGCCGGACGAAAAATATTCGGCCTTGTGGTGACCGTAGGGGTGGTCGGCGTCGGCGGGTCGCACGGCGATACCGACCATGACCACACCAAAGGCGGCGCTGGCCAGGTTGACCAGCGACTCCATCGCGTCCGACAGCAGCCCGACCGAGTCCGTAATGACCCACGCCAGCGTTTTAAGAACGATGGTGATGATCGCCACCCCCACCGAAACCCGCAGCAGGGTGTGGGGCGTGAGGTATTTGGCGGGGAGCAAGGTGGTCATGCCCGGATTTTGCAATGCGGCAAACCGGGCCGGAGCAGCATCAGCTCAGGGTGACGCGGGCGAACTTGCGTTTGCCCACTTGCACCACGTAGGTGCCTGCGCCGAGTTTGAGTCCCTTGTCGCTGACCACGCTGGAGTCGATGCGCACGCCGCCGCCGTCGATCAGGCGGTTGGCTTCGGAGCCGGACGGGGCCAAGCCAGCGGACTTGAGCAGTGCGCCTATGCCCAGCGGCGCGCCGCTGAGGCTCACTTCGGGGATGTCGTCGGGCACGCCGCCTTTGCTGCGGTTGATGAAGTCTTGCTCAGCCGCGTCAGCCGCTGCGGCGCTGTGAAAGCGCGCGGTGATTTCTTTGGCCAGGGCGACTTTGGCGTCCTTGGGGTTGCGACCGGCTTCGACTTCGGCCTTCAGGGCGGCGATGTCGGCTTCGGAGCGGAAGGACAGCAGGGTGTACCACTTCCACATCAGCACGTCGGACACGCTCAGCACCTTGGCAAACATGGTGTTGGCGTCTTCGCTGATGCCGATGTAGTTGTTCTTGGACTTGGACATTTTGTCCACGCCGTCCAAGCCTTCCAGCAGCGGCATGGTCAGGATGCACTGGGGCTCTTGGCCGTATTCGGCTTGCAGGTGGCGGCCCATCAGCAGGTTGAACTTTTGGTCGGTTCCGCCCAGCTCCAGGTCGGCCTTCAGGGCCACGGAGTCGTAGCCTTGCATCAGCGGGTAGAGGAATTCATGGACGCTGATGGGTGTCCCGGCGGTAAAGCGCTGATGAAAGTCGTTACGTTCCATCATGCGCGCCACGGTGTACTTGGCGGCGAGCTGGATCATGCCCATCGAACCCAGCGGCAAGCACCATTCGCTGTTGTAGCGGATCTCGGTTTTTTCGGGGTCGAGCACCAAGCTGGCCTGCTTGTAATAGGTTTCGGCGTTGAGCTTAATTTGCTCTTGGGTCAGCGGCGGGCGGGTGGCGTTGCGGCCCGAGGGGTCGCCAATCAAGCTGGTGAAGTCGCCGATCAGGAAAATGACTTGGTGCCCCAAATCTTGCAACTGGCGCATTTTGTTGAGCACCACGGTGTGGCCGATGTGGATGTCGGGCGCGGTCGGGTCGAGCCCCAATTTGATGCGCAGCGGCACGCCCGTGGCTTCAGAACGCGCCAATTTCTTGAGCCATTCGTCTTCGGGAATCAGCTCTTCGCAACCGCGCCGGGTAACAGCCAAGGCTTGCAGAACACGGTCAGTCACGGGGTGATTTGTAACAGTAGCTTGATTCATAAGGGTTTTTTCTAGATTCACCGGAGGGCGTGCCGGTATACTTGCCCGCTTTGCATCCCACCGATTTTAAGTGGCTCCGCCCCGGTGGCATGACGCTTGCACTTGCGTCAGGCTCGCCCTGACCCCTCACCGACCTTCAGTTTGGAAACCCAGCTTTGAAAAACGGTCTGCTTCTTCTCCAAAACTCCCTGTTGAATCTGATTGAACATCACCCCAAGCGCATCACAGCAGCCTTGACAGCCTTGCTGTTGGGCGGTGGTGGCGGCGCTTTTGCCGTGGCTTCGTTCGCTCCTGACGCGGGCGACATGCCAGTGCATGAAGTGCTGGAAGCCGTGCAACCTCTGCCCATCCAAGCCCAAAACGAGGCGCTGGATCAGCACAGCTTCAACCTACAGCGCAACGATGTCAGCCGCAGCAGCGACACGGCTGAATCGCTGTTGCAGCGCTTGGGCGTGTCCGACCCGGCTGCGGCGGCTTTCTTGCGTGGCAACGCGCTGAGCAACCAGTCGCTGCTGGGCCGAGGCGGCCGCATGGTGGCCGTGGAGGCCAATGACCGCCACGAGCTGCAAACGCTGACCGCACGCTGGATCACCTCCGACAGCGACGGCAACTTTCAACGCCTGAGCATCAAAAAGTCGGGCAAGGGCTACACCGCCCAGATTGAAACCGCGCCGCTGGTGGCTTCGACCCGATTGGCGGGCGGGGTGATTCAATCGTCGCTGTTCGCCGCCACGGACGATGCCAACATCCCCGACAGCATCGCCACGCAGATGGCCGAAATTTTCTCGGCCAACATCGACTTTCACCGCGCACTGCGCAAGGGCGACCGCTTCTCGGTAGCCTATGAAACCCTGGAAGCTGACGGCGAGCCGCTGCGCGCAGGCCGCGTACTGAGCAGCGAGTTTGTGAACGGCGACAAGACCTTCCAAGCGATGTGGTTCCAAGAACCCGGCCAAAAAGGCAGCTACTACAACCTAGACGGCGAGAGCCTACGCCGCGCTTTCTTGGCCTCGCCGATGGCGTTTTCTCGCATCACCAGCGGCTTCAAGATGCGCTTTCACCCGATCTTGCAAACCTGGAAAGCCCACTTGGGCGTGGACTACGCTGCGCCGACGGGCACCCCAGTACGCACCGTGGGCGATGGTGTGGTGGAGTTTGCGGGCGTGCAAAACGGCTACGGCAACGTGGTGTTTGTGAAGCACCGCAACACCAACATCACCGTCTACGCGCACTTGAGCCGCGTTGACGTGCGCAAGGGCCAAAGCATCGGTCAAGGCGAAACAGTGGGCGCTGTGGGCTCCACCGGCTGGGCCACGGGCCCGCATCTGCACTTTGAATTCCGCGTCAACGGCCACCAAGAAGATCCGATGACCATCGCCCGCGCCAGCGAAACCGTGCCGGTGTCGCCCGCTGCCAAAGCTGCCTTCGCCAAGGCCGCCGGAGAAGCGCGCGTCAGCTTGGCCGCCGCTCACGCGTTGGCCGAGAGCTCGGCGCAATAAAGCTTGCTGCGCTGTGATGATTGACGCGCTGGCCGCAGCGCCATCCACCAGCGAGTGCTACATCGGCCTGATGTCTGGCACCTCGCTGGACGGGGTTGATGGCGTGCTGTTGTCGTTTGAAGCGGGCCGCCCCCACGTGCGCGGCCATGCCTTCGCGCCGTTACCTGACCCGCTGCGTGCAGAGCTGCTGGCGCTGAACACCTCTGGCGCTGACGAGCTGCACCGCGCCGCACTGGCCGCGAATGCGCTGGTGGCGGTGTACGCGCAAGTTACACAAACATTGCTGGCCGAATCTGGCTTGCCCGCCAGCGCCATCACCGCGTTGGGCGCGCACGGGCAAACCGTGCGCCACCGCCCGCGTGAATTTGACGGCACCGGCTACACCTTGCAATTGAACAACCCGGCGCTGCTGGCCGAGCTGACCGGCATCACCGTGGTGGCGGACTTTCGCAGTCGCGATGTGGCGGCGGGCGGCCAAGGCGCGCCGCTGGTGCCGCTGTTTCACCGCGAGGTGTTCGGGCGCGACCATGCCACGGTGGCCGTGCTGAACTTGGGCGGCATCTCCAACCTGGGCGTGTTGGTGCGCAACGCCAGCGCTGACCAAGTCATCGGCTTTGACTGCGGCCCCGGCAACGCGTTGATGGACTACTGGTGCCACCAGCACACCGGCCAAGCCTACGACGCGGCAGGCGCTTGGGCGGCCAGCGGCCATGTGCTGCCCACACTGCTAGAGCGACTGCTGGCCGAACCCTTTTTGCACCAAGCACCGCCCAAAAGCACCGGGCGCGATTTGTTCAACCCGACATGGCTGTCAGCGCGCTTGACTGAAGCCGAAGCCATGGCACCGGCGAATGTGCAAGCCACCTTGTTGGCCTTCACCGCCCACTGCTGCGCCGCTGATGTGCTGCGACACGCACCGGGCTGCGAGCAATTGATTGTGTGTGGAGGCGGCGCACTGAACACGGCGCTGATGCAGTCTTTGCAGACGCTGCTGCCCATGCTGCGAGTGCAGTCATCGGGCGAAGTGGGGTTACCGCCGCTGCAAGTCGAGGCAGCGGCTTTTGCGTGGCTGGCGCGCAAAGCTTGGCACGGCGAAACCGGCAGCTTGCCCAGTGTCACCGGCACACGCGGTGCTCGCGTGCTCGGTGCCATCTACCCACGCTGAGCCCGCAGGCTCAGGTTTCAACTCAGGTCGAAAACGACGAACCGCAACCGCAAGTGGTGGTGGCGTTCGGGTTTTTGATCACGAACTGCGCGCCTTGCAGGTCTTCTTTGTAGTCGATCTCTGCGCCCAAAAAGTACTGGTAGCTCTTGGCCTCGCTC
>CALMOI010000332.1 GCA_937871735.1 uncultured Comamonadaceae bacterium | reverse complement strand
GTTGCGTTGCAAGAAGATGCCGGTTGCATCGCGCCCGCCACGCG
Source organism: uncultured Comamonadaceae bacterium (assembly GCA_937871735.1). Classification (GTDB taxonomy): domain Bacteria; phylum Pseudomonadota; class Gammaproteobacteria; order Burkholderiales; family Burkholderiaceae_C; genus CALMOI01. The sequence continues at coordinate 4,373 of CALMOI010000332.1, read as the reverse complement.
CCAGCACCGGCACGTTCTTGTAGAGCTTGCCGACAAACTCGGCTGCTTGCGCGTCGGTGCCGCCCTTGCTGCGCACATAACCCCAAGCCGCCAGATAAGCCATGCGGCCATTGCCGCCAGTTTTGGGGCTGACCACCACGACTTGCACGCCGGGTTTGATCAAATCGTCCCAGTCTTTGATGCCCTTGGGATTGCCGTTGCGCACCAAAAACAGCATGGTTGACGACGTGGGCGATGCGTGATGCGGGAAGCGCTGCGTCCAGTCTTTCACGACCACACCCTTGTCGGCGAGGAAGTCGATGTCGGTGGTGGTGTTCATGGTGACCACATCGGCCTCCAGCCCGTCAGCCACGGCGCGGGCTTGGGCGCTGGAACCAGCGTGCGACTGATCGACCTTCACCGCCTTGCCGGTGGTCTTTTGGGTCTGGGCCACGAAAGCGACGTTCACGTCTTTGTAGAACTCACGCGCCACGTCATATGACACGTTGAGCAGCGTGGTTTGGGCCGAGGCCAGCGTGCTGGTGGCCCACAAAACGGCGGCACACACGGCGTTGAGAGTGATCTTCTTCATAAGTCAGGCTCCAAGGAAAAGCGCAAAGGTTCGGATTTTGACGGCCATTGGCCTGCAACCCAATAACTTTCTTCTTGTTTCCTTATGCCGCCACACGCTAAGCTAGCCGCCCATGAGTACTGCTGATTCTTTAACCGACATCCGCGTCGTGTGCCTGTGCGCGGCGTGGTGCGGCGTGTGCCGCGAATTTGACCCCGCCTTCACCGCCTTGGCGCAAAGCCATCCGCACGCCAGTTTTCATTGGGTGGACGTGGAAGACCAAGCCGATTGGGTTGATGCGCTAGAGGTTGACAACTTCCCCACCCTGCTGCTGGGCGTGAACGGCACCCCGGTGTTCTACGGCACCACCCTGCCCCACGCCAACGTGGTGGAACGCATGATTGAACGCGCCACCGACACCGCCCCCCTGCGCGGCGTGGAACCCGAAGCGCTGGCAACCATGCAAGCGCTGCTCAAAGGTTTGGCCGAGGGCAAGCTGGGCTGAGGCGGCTCCAAGCGATGGCTTCAACGCGCCTGCCAAGCGAGGAACTCTGACCGCTTAAGCCGGTAGCGCGCCACGCTGCCTTCGTGCAAGTGCCTGAGCGCGTCGGCAAGCAACTGCGCGAAGGCGGCTTGATCTGCCACCGATGCCAGCCCAACCGCCAACTGCGCCAGCGTTTGCGGACTCGGTGCCAACAGCCCCTTGACCACCGCCTGCACCGCCTCAATCAAGGCTTCGCGGTACTTGATCTTCAGCGGATCGGGCTCGATCATGCTTTGCGTGATGGCGAGGTAACGCTGACAGGAGCGCTCGTAGGCCCAGACAAACACGTCTTGCAGCAGCTCCACCCGGTTCAGTTCATACACGCCCAGCGTGCCTTCGACGTAAGCGCGCTCGGGCACATCGATGAACGACAAGGGACACAGGTTGTGCTTGATGAGCGGAATATTCGCGCCTATGCGCGACACGCGCTTGTTCACGTCCTCAAACGGCTGCAAATAAGGCAACTGCACCATCAGGAAAAACGCCTGCTCAAACGGATCAGCAATCGCGTCGGCCTTTTGCAGCAGCAGCCGAAAGCAGTCTTCCAGCACCTGCGGCATCGCCAGCGGCTGAAACACCGTCCCGGAAATCTCCACCGGCCTGCGGCGCAAACGCCCGCAAGCCGACTCTTCGCGCAGCAGGTTTTGCGACAGCACGGCGTGCAGGTTTTATTGGCTTCTCCTGGGGGCGTAGATTTGTCGCGCCTTGTCGCGCTAGAGAAAAAGCGCCCAGAAAAACTTCACACTTGTCAGGACATCATACGGACGTTATCATCACGCCATCGTTAAAAAGGAGTTGGCCATGTCCACCTTGAGTCTTTCAAAAACAGAGCGGATTGATGTGCGCGCCAGCAGTTCCGTCAAGCAGTTATTGCAAGAAGCGGCGCGTGCATGCCACAAAAACGTCAGTGAATTCCTGCTCGATGCTGGTATCACTGCCGCCAATCAGGCGCTGGCCGACCGGCGGCACTTTGCCCTGAACGATGCACAGTGGGACGAATTCCAGCAAGCCTTGGATCGGCCAGTACACGCCAAGCCTCGCCTGCAAAACCTGCTGTCCAAGCCGGGAGTGCTGGATTGAGTACAGCGGTTTTTGGTGCTGTCAGCAAACTTCAAGCCACCGATGCCGTTGATTTTTTTGATTGCGGCCAGCCTGCGTTGAACCACTTTTTGCAGCGCTACGCCCTCATCAACCAGAAAGCCAACAGTGCACAAACTTATGTGTGCCGCAGCCCCAGCGGCGTAGCGGGGTTTTACAGCCTGAGCGTGGGCAGCGTCAGCCCGGAAGCTGCGCCAGTGCGTGTCATCAAGGGCTTGGCCCGCCATCCGGTGCCTGTCATGATTCTGGCCCGACTGGCGGTTGATTTGACCCACCAACGCCAAGGACTGGGGCAGGCCCTGCTCAAGGATGCCTTGCTGCGCACCGCGCAGGCCGCTGACATTGCCGGCGTGCGGGCCTTGCTGGTTCACGCCAAAGACGAAGCGGCGCGGCAGTGGTACGCATCCTGGGAATTCGAGTCCAGCCCGACGGATGCATTGCATCTGTTTTTGATGGTGAAGGATTTGAAGGCGATGTTGGCAGGATAAAAGGGCCGGAAAAGTGCTTCACCTCTCAACGCGGCACGCGCTGGAGCACACCCCGTCCCAAAATCAACGGCGCATCCCCTTGCGGCTCCCCGGGGCGGATCTCCTCCAGGGTTTCCCAGTGCAGCGCACCCGCACGCAATTGGGCCGTGCCTATGACCACCGCGCCATTGCGCCCGCTGGTCACCACCAACACCGCCACGTCCTTGACCATCACGCCCCGGACGCTGCCCGCGCCGCCCTCGTTCAACCGGCCACACCCCACCGTCGCCATGTCGTGGCTGCCCACAATGCGACTGCCGCTTTGCGATAGTTGAAAGCGCGCCCCGCCGCATTCGAGCTGGCTGGCCCGTTCGGCAGGCGTGCGCAAATCCATCACCCAATCCCCAGAAAATTCAGGGGGTGCAGCACAGGCCCAGCCGCTGAAAACCAAGAGCGTGGTGGCGATGGCGGAGCGCATGAGACGGGCGACTTTCAAAAATCTGACCACGCCGTTTGACGGCAAAACTCCAGCACCCGCGCACACCGCGCCTCGGCGGTGGATCGGCTTAGCGCGCCGTCGTAAAAGCCCATGAACAGCGCCACTTTCTGGCCGCTGCACAGCACCACGGTGACGTGGTAGCGGATGCTGCCGCCGTCGGTGTCGCCCTGTTCGTCCACGTAGGCGTCGGTCACCTCTTTGAAGGGGATGCAGCGTACCTTGCGGCCAAAGCGGGTGTTGGTTTCGATGTGGATGTGCTGGCGGCGCGGGTCTAGGGTGATGATTTGCTGGCCATTCATCAGCAGCATCCAAACGCTGGTCACCAGCAGGATCAGGCCCAGGCCGAAACCGGCCAGATTGCCCAGCGCGTCCAGGTGACCCACGCGCCAAAAACCCACGCTCAAGGCCAAGCCCGCCAGCCCCAGCAGCACCGAGGCCAGCGCCTGCGAGCTGCGGTTGCTCTCGGTGCGCCAGGGCAAGGCGATGGGACTTTGCACGGCCCGCCTCTTATTTGCTGGTGTTGATGAGCGGCGTCACCGTCATGCCCGAGGGCACGACGATGGTGTTGGAGTTGCCTTTTTCGGCGAACTTGAGCAGCGCCATGTTGGCCTCGTGCTGCAAATACTCGCGCGTCAGCGAGCCGGAGATGATGCGGTTGGCCTCGGCGATGCCGCGCGCCTCGGTCACCTTGATGTCAGCCTCTTTCTTGGCGATTTCGGTTTGCACCTGCATGGCTTCGAGCTTTTTCTGATTGGCCACGGCTTGCTGGATCGACTGCTCTATCGACGGGTCGGTCTGCACCGAGCGAATCACCACCCGACTGACCACAAACACGCCCTTGTCGGTCTTGTCCAGCTCCTCTTGCATCTTGTGGCTGATGGCCGCGCCCAGTTGCTCGCGCTGGGTGTGAATCACCAGCGAATCGAGTTTGGCGACCTCTTCATAACAGGCGTTGCGCGCCACGCGCCAGACCAGTTCGTGCGCGGGCATGATGTAGCCGTCCGCGTGCGGGGTCGATTGCGAGGCGTACTTGGCCGACAGCTCGGCGATGTGCGAGGCGTTGACCCGGTAGTAAATCGACATGTCCATGTCGCGCAGCGACAGGTTGTCTTTGGCCTTGGGCGTGAGGTCGGGCAGATCGATGACGATGTCCTTGGCGGTGAACTCCTGCACCCGCGTGATGAGCGGCAGCTTGAAGTACACGCCCGGCTCCAC
>CALMOI010000331.1 GCA_937871735.1 uncultured Comamonadaceae bacterium | reverse complement strand
GCACTGGTAGTGGCTGCTGTAGCACCAACTGCTGGGCCTGTGCAGCTCCACTCAATGGAACCGCCTGTCGGAATGGACGAGGAACTGGACGTGCCAGTAGTGAAAGCAGTGCCGTTAGATCGGGGAACAAAGTCGATAGCCTTAGCACCGCCGTCAATGGCTGCACCGTACACCACGGTCACAGTGCCAGCAGTCTGGTTGATCGTCACGGTGGAAACGTTGGTTGTGCTGTTGGGCTGAACCCAGCCGCTGGCGTAAGCACGACCTTGCGAAGCATTTTCAGCCACAGCCGTCTTGGCAGAGCTTGCCAAAGAAATGCCTTCGGTGACCTTGGCGCGCACGGTGTAGTCTTGGTAAGCGGGCAAAGCCACGGCAGCCAAGATACCGATGATGGCCACCACGATCATCAGCTCGATCAGGGTGAAACCTTTTTGGATGGATCGCTTCATGGGAAAAGTCCTTTGTAAAATTAAGTAAACAATGGGCGAAATAAGCATTTTTCATGCCGATTCACATGAGTGCTCATGATGTGCATGGCTCCCCCGTCTTTGTGCAAAGTTCGGTGCTCAGTCCCCCGAAATCGTTTGGACGACTAGGCGGTGATACCCGCATAGCAACGTGCCACGTATCTTCCTACACTGTCTGCGTACCCTCTAGTTAGGAGACTCGCCATGACAGCCACCCCACCGGAGTCCGCTCGCCTTGCGCCTGAGACCGTCACGCTTGATGACAAGTACGCATTAACCCAAGGTCGCGCCTTCATGAGTGGCGTGCAGGCGCTGGTCAGGCTCCCGATGCTTCAGCGTGTGCGTGATCAGCAGCAGGGCCACAACACGGCGGGCTTTATCAGTGGCTATCGGGGCTCGCCCTTGGGTGGGTATGACCAAGCGCTGTGGAAGGCTGCCCCTCATTTGGCGGCGCATCATGTGGTGTTTCAGCCTGGCGTGAACGAAGAGCTGGCGGCCACCGCCGTTTGGGGCACGCAGCAACTGGGCTTTGCCCCACCGGGCACTAACAAATATGACGGCGTGTTCGGCCTTTGGTACGGCAAGGGGCCGGGCGTGGACCGCTGCTCTGACGTGTTCAAGCATGCCAACATGGCGGGCACCAGCGCGCTGGGCGGCGTGATTGCCGTGGCGGGCGATGACCACGTCTCCAAAAGCTCGACCGCCGCACACCAAAGTGACCACATTTTCAAAGCCTGCGGCACGCCGGTGTTTTTTCCGACCTCGGTGCAAGAGATTTTGGATTTGGGATTGCACGCTTTCGCGCTCAGTCGCTTTGCCGGGGTGTGGTCGGGGCTGAAGACGATTCAGGAAATTGTTGAATCCAGCGCCACGGTGCACATCGACCCGGCGCGGGTGCAGATCAAACTGCCCACGGATTTTCAAATGCCGCCCGGTGGCTTGCACATTCGCTGGCCCGACCACGCGCTGGAGCAAGAGGCTCGTCTGTTCGACTACAAATGGTATGCGGCGCTGGCCTACATCCGCGCCAACCGCCTCAACACCAACGTGATTGAAGGCCCGCATGACCGCTTGGGCTTGATCGCCAGTGGCAAAGCCTACAACGACACCCGCCAAGCCTTGATGGACTTGGGGCTGGACGATGCCACTTGTCGCCAAGTCGGCATCCGCTTACACAAAGTCGTGGTGGTTTGGCCGCTGGAGGCGCAACTCACGCGCGAATTCGCCCAAGGGCTGCAAGAGATTTTGGTGATCGAAGAAAAGCGCCAAATCATTGAATACCAACTGAAGGAAGAGCTCTACAACTGGCGCGCCGACGTGCGGCCCAACGTGCTGGGCAAGTTCGACGAGACCGAGGGCGACTTCTCCGGCGGCGAATGGTCGATGCCCAACCCGAGCGACAACTGGCTGCTGCGCGCCAAGGCCGACCTGACGCCAGCGATCATCGCCAAGGCGATCGCCAAGCGGCTGAAGAAGCTCGGCCTCGCGCCCGAGGGCAGCGAGGTGGCCGCGCGCATGGACGCGCGGCTGGCCGTGGTGGCACAGCGCGAGCGCGCGCTGCTCGAACTGAAGACCGACACCGGCGAACGCGCGCCCTGGTTCTGCAGCGGCTGCCCGCACAACACCAGCACCCGCGTGCCCGAGGG
>CALMOI010000330.1 GCA_937871735.1 uncultured Comamonadaceae bacterium | reverse complement strand
ATCCAGCAAATTGACTTGGCTTTCGTCGATGAACAGCCCCAACTCGCCCGGCTCGGAGAAGTCGGTCTGCGCCGCCAGCAAGCTGATGGTGGCCAGCGGCGGCAAGTCGGTGTAACCCATCACGCCGGGAGCGCTGGCCGGGGCCGTGCTGGTGGCGGGCGTGGGTGACTTGCCCAACGCAGCAGCGGCAATGGCCAGCAGCGTGCCGCCCAAGCAATAACCCATCGCGTGAACCGGCGTGCTGGCGCTGCCGCCACCGCCCAAGCGCTGAATGGCTTGCAGCGCGTCCAGCACGCCCAGGCGCAGGTAATCGTCCATGACCAGATCGTGGTCGCTGGCATCGGGGTTGCGCCAAGACAGCATGTACACCGTGTGCCCTTGGCTGACGAGGTAGCGCACCAGCGAGTTCTGCGGCGACAGGTCAAGGATGTAGTACTTCATGATCCACGACGGCACGATGAAGACCGGTTCTGGGTGGACGGTTTCGGTTTGCGGCTCGTAGCGAATCAGCTCCACCAAGCGGTTGCGGTGGACGACTTTGCCGGGGGTGACGGCCACGTCCTTGCCCACTTGGAAGCGCGGCGGGCGGGCTTCGTCTTGCGCTGTGGGCACGCCGGTGGCATCGGCGATCCAGTTTTTCAGGCCTTGCGCCAGGTGGCTGCCGCCGGACTCGACCACGTCGTTCAGCACCACCGGGTTGCTCAAGCCGTTGGCGGGCGAGAGCATGCTCAGCCATTGCTGCGCAAAAAACTCGGTCATCTTGGCGTGGTGGCGGGTCATGCCGGGGACGCGGGCGGCTTCCAGCCAAAACGCTTCGGCATTTTGAAACCCGGCGCGCAGTTGGTGGAATGGCCAATGTGACCAAGCGGGGTCGTTCAGGCGCGTGTCAGCGTGGGGCGTGGCGGCTTCGTCGCCAGGGCGCGCTTGCAGCGTGTCTTGTATCAATTGGCTGGCGAGTTGTGCCAGTTCGAGCTGCCGCCCCGGCGACACGCTCAAGTGCCAAGCCCAGTCGGCCATTGCCAGTGACAGCGACACGGGCGACAAACCGCCCGTCAGTTGCGTGCCAGCGGTGTGCAGCAGCCGGTCTAGCCGCTGGGTGGCGGTTTCATCAGACGGTGCTGTGGGCGGGATCAGGATGGAAGGGGACGCGGTGGGGGGTAAATTCGGTGTGGTCATAGACAGTGAGTCGCTGTGAGCGGAGAGGCAGGCGGGACTACCAGCAGATGTTGAGGCAGCATCCGCAGCGTTCATTGTGGGAGCCTGGGGTATGCCGCTACTTGATGAAGGTCAAATTCGCACCGGGTAAGCCCTAGTCCGAACAGATGGCGAAAGTTGATAAAGCACAACACAAGGCTGGCTGAGCGGCTTAGCATCAGCGCGATGTCTACCCTCTACGACCCCCTGCGCTTGAGTGCCGTTTCCTTGGATGTGCTGACCGTGGGGCGTGCCACGCCAGCAGCGGTGGCGGCCCGCCAGCGGGCGCGTTTGGGCGCGGTGCTGAATGCCGCCCGGCGCGACTCGCGCTTTTACCGCCAGCACTGGAGCGCCGTGGACGAGGCCGATTTGCACGCTGCCGCCCATCCACTGGCGCTGCTGCCGGTGGTCACCCGTGCCGAATTGATGGCGAACTTTGACGACTGGGTCACCGACCCGCGCTTGAAGCTGGCCGATCTGCAAGCCTACACCGCCAACCCGGCGCACATTGCCGAGCCTTACCAGGGCCGCTACATGGTTTGGGAAAGCTCAGGCACCAGCGGCCAGCCCGGCATTTTTGTGCAAGACGT
>CALMOI010000329.1 GCA_937871735.1 uncultured Comamonadaceae bacterium | reverse complement strand
CGAAGGTAAGACCAGCACCGCCGCCCCCCATGCCGTCGGCTGCTGACATTGCGCTGGAGCGTGAGAAACAAAAGAAAATAGAGGCTGACCGCAAGCTGCAAGAGCGCCTTCAGCTACAAAAACAAGAGCAAAAACTCGCCAAAGAAAAGGCTGAAAAAGCCGAGAAAGCGAAGGCGGACAAGAAAGAAGCCGAACGCGAATTGGCTGAGAAAGAAAAACAGGCCAAAGCACAGCGCGACAAGCTGGCCAAGTTAGAACAAGAAAAGCTCGACCGCCAGCAAAAGAAAGAAACTGAGCGCAAACAGTTAGAGCGTAAAGAGGCCGAAAAGAAGGACGCCGAACGCAAGGCCGAAGAAAAGCGGCTTGCAGATGCGCGCGAGCACGACAAGCAAGTGAAGGCCCAAAAGGCCCAAGAAGAAAAAGCAAAACAGGCCGCTGAAGTCAAAGCCAAATCAGCCGCTGAAGCCAAGGCCATGGAAGCGCAGCGCCAACAAAACCTCAAGCGCATGGCAGGCCTGGCAGGGGCCAGTGGTGACGCCAATGCCACCGGCACGGCATTGAAATCGTCAGGCCCGTCGGCCAACTACACCGGCCGCATCATCGCCAAGGTCAAGCCCAACATCACCTTCGCAGGAGAAGTCAGCGGCAACCCCAGCGCTGAAGTGGAGGTCCGCACCTCGCCCGACGGCACGATCGTTGGCCGAAAACTCGTCAAATCCAGCGGCAACAAGGCCTGGGACGATGCCGTTTTAAATGCGCTGGACAAAACCGAAATCCTCCCGCGTGACGAAGGACGCCCACCACCCTCGCCCATGGTGATTGCGTTCAAGCCGCGCGATTGAGCCGTGCCAGAGAAAAACTAGGTCTGGGCCTTGGCGCAGGTAAAGCACGGTGTTTTGAACACCGGCTACGCAAAGTGAGCGATTTGAGCTGAAATGACTGTGAATGAACTATTCGGATGAACCGTCCGCAAGTTTTTGCCCTTGCCACAGCACGTTCTGTTCAAAAGGCGTATCGTTCAAAGTCTGAACCAGCCTCACAGGCTCTGACATGAATATTTCTGAAATTGCCAAATCAAGTGCCGCTGCGGCTTATCTGAGCGGCAAGCAGCAGCCTGCGGCGCAGGCAACAGAGGCGACAAGTTCGGCGCCTACGCCCTTGGCCAAAGCCGAGTCGCGGGTCAAGACCCAGCTTGATGCCACATCCGCGCAATTGACCACTTTTGGCAAGCTGAAGTCTGCAGTGTCTGATGTACAACTCGCGGCACAAAGCCTGGGCAGTCTTGCCAAAGATGCCACGGCAGCCACGGCAAAGTCGGCTGCAAGCAAATTGGTGTCGGCCTTCAATGGCGCGGTCAATCTGTCAAAAACATCCGCGCCCTCTGGTGACGCCTCATCAACGAATAACAACGCCACCACCCGTGTGGGTGCAGAGCTGAGCCGTAGTCTGAGATTTGACCCTGTTACGCAATCCTCACTGACCAAGCTGGGGATTTCATCCAACTCAGACGGCACGCTGAGCATTGACAGCACCAAATTTGACATCGCCCAAAAGGCGGACCCCGCAGGTGCTCAAGCCGCCTTGGCCAAAATGGGGCAAGCGGTGAACAAGGCAGCCACCAAAGAACTGGCGGCAGGTGGTGCAGTAACTGGATCGATAGACGTTCTATCGAAACGCTCACTCAACCTGTCGGCACAACAAAGCGGTCTGCAGGCGCTGGAAAAACAAATCAAGGCAGCCACACCTTCGGCGACAAGCGCGGCCTTGTCTGCCTATACCGCCAGCTACTGAGCTAACCCGGCGGCCCTGCACTGGAATTGCACGGGCACGGCGTCAGTTCCAACTTCAGTTGCAGCCATGCGGCAGCAAAGCTCAGTCGTACTGAATCGCCGCCTTGCCGCCATCGGCTTGCGCCGTCCAACTGGCCAGTGCAGCGTCTGTGGGAAAGAACTTGGCCTGCTCACCTAAGTGCAGTTCAGCAATGGCTGGCTTTTGCAGTATCAGCCGGACAGGCAAGCCGCGCACCAATTCGCCCTGCTCTGTCATTTCTTTTTGCGCGGGGTAGTTACGCACCAACTGGGCGATGTCCGGCGCCTTGCCATTGACCAGCACGCGCAGGTATTTGCCAAAGCGGCAACGTGCCGTGGGCAAATCCCAGACTTGGCTGACTTTTAGGCGCAATCCGCCAGAGAAACGGTCGTTTTGCACCGTGCCTTGAATGATGACGAGTTCGTCGTCTTTCAACAGGTTCTTGTTGGCGTTCAAAGTTGCCTCATCGGCGCTGCCTTCGATCACGGCAGATTTGTCGTCCAGCTTGAACAGCGCCAGCTTGCCACGTTGGCTGTTGATGACGCGCAAGTCGCTCACAATGCCTGCCAGCAGCTGTGGCTCGCGCCCGTCGCCAAGTTCTTCTATTCTGCGGCGTACAAACTTGCTGACTTCGGTCGAGACTTCGTCAAACAAGTGGCCTGAAAGGTAAAAGCCCACGGCTGGCTTTTCAGCCACCAGGCGTTCTTTCACGCCCCAAGGCGTGGCGTTAACCAAATCTGGCTCTTGCGTGCTGGAACCGTGGTCATCCTCACCGCCCATGTCAAACAAACCTGTTTGGTTGGCATTGGCAACCTGGGCTGCGGCGTATTCAAATGCGCGGTCTATGCTGGCCACCAGGGCGGCGCGGTTCAGGTGAATGTTGTCAAAAGCGCCTGCTTTGATGAGGGCATCAACAGTGCGCTTGTTCAGTTTGCTGCGATCCACCCGAGCAGCAAAATCAAACAAACTCTTGAACGGACCGCCCTCGGTTCGAGCCGCCACAATGGCTTCAATCGCTTGTTGCCCCGTGCCTTTGATGGCCCCCAGGCCGTAGCGGATGATTTTGTCAGTGACGGGCTCAAAGCGGTAATTGCCCCGGTTGATATCGGGGTGCTCGAAGCTCATGCCAAAGTTCTTGCACGCATCCTCGTACAAGATCTTGAGCTTGTCCGTGTCGTCCATTTCCACGGTCATGTTGGCGCAGTAGAACTCGGCCGTGTAGTGGACTTTCAGCCAACCCGTGTGGTAGGCCAACAGTGAGTAAGCAGCAGCGTGCGACTTGTTAAAGCCATAGCCCGCAAACTTCTCCATCAAGTCGAATATTTCATCCGCCTTGTCTTGCTGGATGCCGTGGGTGGACAAAGCACCTGCGCGAAACTTCTCGCGGTGCTCGGCCATTTCCTCGGCCTTCTTTTTACCCATGGCGCGGCGCAGCAAGTCAGCGCCACCTAGCGAATAGCCGCCCAAAATCTGAGCGGTTTGCATCACCTGCTCTTGGTAAACCATGATGCCGTAGGTCTCAGACAGCATTTCGGCCACCGCCGGGTGCGGGTACTCCACCACTTCGCGGCCATGTTTACGCGCAACAAAGCTGGGGATCAGGTCCATGGGGCCTGGGCGGTAAAGCGCATTCAGCGCAATCAGGTCTTCAAGCCGCGTCGGTTTAGCGTCGCGCAGCATGCCCTGCATACCTCGGCTTTCAAACTGGAACACCGCTTCGGTTTTGCCGTCGGCAAACAGTTTGTAGGTTTTGGTGTCTTCCAGCGGGATATTTTCAAACGCAAAGTCGGCCTGACCTGCGTGACGCTGGACGATGAAGTCTTTGGCAATCTCCAAAATGGTGAGTGTGGCTAGGCCCAAAAAGTCGAACTTGACCAGGCCGGCGGCCTCCACATCGTCTTTGTCAAACTGGCTGACCGCTGAATCGCTGCCCGGCTGCTGGTACAGCGGGCAAAAATCCGTGAGCTTGCCCGGTGCAATCAACACACCACCGGCGTGCATGCCGATGTTGCGGGTCATGCCCTCCAGCTTTTGAGCCAGCTCAATCAAGGTCTTGACGTCTTCTTCTTTCTCAATGCGCTCGGCCAGCACCGGCTCCATCTCGATGGCGTAGTTGTTCTTATCGCCTTCCTTCTTCGGGTCTGGCGGATACTGGAGCGTGACCGACATGCCGGGCTTGTTAGGAATGAGCTTGCTGATGCCGTCGCAAAAGGTGTAGCTCATGTCCAGCACGCGGCCCACGTCGCGAATGGCGGCGCGCGCCGCCATGGTGCCGAAGGTGGCGATCTGGCTGACCGCGTCTTTGCCGTATTTGAGCTTCACATAATCGATCACGCGGTCGCGGTTGCCCTGACAAAAGTCGATGTCAAAGTCGGGCATGCTGACGCGTTCAGGGTTCAAGAAGCGCTCGAACAGCAGCTTGTACCGGAGTGGGTCTAAGTCGGTAATTTGCAGCGCATAAGCCACGAGCGAGCCCGCGCCGGACCCCCGGCCCGGCCCCACCGGGCAACCGTTGTGTTTGGCCCAGTGGATGAAGTCACTCACAATCAAGAAGTAACCCGGAAAATCCATCTTCAAGATCACGTTGATCTCGAATTCCAGTCGCTCCACGTAAGCGGGGCGCTGCTTTTCGCGCTCAGCCTCGTTCGGGTACAGATGCC
>CALMOI010000328.1 GCA_937871735.1 uncultured Comamonadaceae bacterium | reverse complement strand
CAGCGGTCAAACCGTTGTCAACCTGCTAGAAACCACTACGCGCGGTCTGGCTATCTACATCGCCCGCGACCGCTTGCCCAACACCGCCTGGACTGCACACCCCACCATCAACACGCGCTTGACCCTTGCCAGCAGCTACCCAGACGGCACAGAGCTGATCGCTGTTCAAAACGAGCCCACCGGTGATGCACCCGCCCCGCTCGAACGCAGCCGTAACTTTGCTGACCTCGAAAACGCCGCAACAGCCCGCACAAACATAGGTGTGTACAGCAAAGCTGAGGTTGACAACCGCTCACCGATTGGTCTTCTAGGCCACTGGCCAAGCACCACGCCGCCCACGGGCTGGATGGTGCGCGACGGCGCAGCCATCAGCCGCACCACCTACGCTGCGCTGTTTGCAGTGCTGGGCACGCTGTACGGTGCTGGCGACGGATTCACCACCTTCAACCTGCCTGACGACCGTGGCGGCTACGACGGCAACGCCGACATGGGTCGTGGCCTAGACACTGCAATGGCCCTTGGCGCTTGGCTCACTAGCCAAAACAAATCACATGCACATGCATACAAAGATCGGTATTACATCGAGGCAAGTAGAGCCGTTTCGGGAGCAACATCGAAGCAAAAAACCCCAGCTGGGTTTAACGGTCTATATGGGAGCAACTCAACAGATAAAGATAACGACACATGGCTGTACGTTGACGACAACACTGCGTTAAGCGGTGGCACACATGCCCGCCCCAATGGCCGCGCCTACCTGCCCATCATCCGCGCCTACTGACCCACGCCACAGCCATGACCAGCACCGTGTTACCCTCAAAACCCGTACCTCAGCTCGACCGAGCTGGCCACTTCATTGGCTGGGCCACAGCCTGGGCATCGCCCCTTGAGCCCGGCGTGTGGCACATCCCCGCAGGGGCAATTGACGTGTTGCCGCCCGATGCCCCACCCGGCCAGTGGCCACGCTGGAACGGTGCCATGTGGGAGCTGATCCCCGTACCCAGCATCCAAGCCGCACAGCCCTCCGCACTTTGAGCGCGGACTAGCGCCAGCCGCGCCAGCAGTCCACACCCCGCAGCGCGCAGCGGGGCAACATCGCAGTATCCCAATCACCCCAGGAAACTGCGCTATGGCCCTCACCGACTACCACCACGGCACGCGCGTCATTGAAGTCAACGCTGGCACCCGCCCGCTGCGCGTGGTCAACACCAGCGTCATCGGCCTGGTGGCCACCGCTGCTGATGCTGATGCCACCTTCTTCCCGCTCGACACCCCCGTCCTCATCACCGACCTGGATGCCGCCATCGGCAAAGCGGGCACTGACGGCACACTCAAAACCACGCTGACCAACATCGCCGCCCAAGGCCGCTTTGCCACCGTCGTGGTGCGCGTGGCCGAAGGCGAGGACGTGGCCGAAACCAACACCAACGTCATCGGCACCACCACCAGCAACGGCCAAAAAACCGGCCTGCAAGCGCTGCTGGGAGCCAAAGCCGCGCTGGGCGTGCAGCCGCGCATCTTGGGCTGCCCCGGCTTGGACACCCAGCCCGTCACCGCTGCGCTGGCCACGCTGGCAGGCAAGCTGCGCGGCTTTGCCTACGCCGCCGCCATTGGCAACACCGTCACCGCCGCAGCTACCTACCGCGCCCAGTTCGGCCAGCGCGAGCTGATGCTGATCTACCCCGACTGGCTGGGCTGGGACACCACCACCAGCGCCACCATCGCCATGCCTGCCACCGCCCACGCACTGGGCCTGCGCGCCAAGATCGACAATGAAACCGGCTGGCACAAAACCCTGTCCAACGTCGCCGTCAGCGGCGTCACCGGCGTGAGCCTGCCCATCCACTGGGATCTGCAAGACATGGCCAACGACGCAGGCGTGCTCAACACCGCCGACGTCACCACCCTGGTCAACGCCAACGGCTACCGCTACTGGGGCAGCCGCACCTGCTCGGATGACCCGCAGTTTGCGTTCGAGTCCTCCGTGCGTACCTGCAACGTGCTCAAAGACACTATCGCTGAAGGCATGCTCTGGGCCGTGGACAAGCCCATGCACCCTAGCATCATCAAAGACATCATCAACACCATCAACGCCAAGTTCCGCCAGCTCAAAACCCTGGGCTACATCCTGGGCGGCGAGGCTTGGTACGACCCCGACATCAACACCGCCGACAGCCTCAAATCTCTGGCGGCCCGGTTGCAGGCGACTTCGCGGGAGATCGCCGACGGGGTCGGCGAACAGCATTCGTCCACCAGCGCCATGGCCGCCGCCGTGGAAGAGATGACGGTCTACATCAACCACATCACCGACAACGCCTCCGATGCGCGCCGGCTGTCGTCCGACTCCAGCGAGGCCGCAGCCCAGGGCAGCAAGGTGGTCAAGGCCGCGGTGGGCGAGATGTCCGGCATCGCCGGCGTGATCGGGACGGCCGTCGAGCGGGTCGAGGCCCTCGGCCGCGAGTCCGAGCGGGCGGCCGAAGTGGTGGGCATCATCAAGGGC
>CALMOI010000327.1 GCA_937871735.1 uncultured Comamonadaceae bacterium | reverse complement strand
TGTCGTCGATGCCGCGCAGCCCGGCCAGAAACAGCGCCATCGCAAACCCGGCGCTTTGCCAGATGCCGGCAATCACCACGCAGTAGATCGCCATGTCGGTGTTGACCAGCCAGTCAAAGCGGGCGTCGGCAAAGCCCCAGTCGTGCAGCATCTTCTCAATGCCCAGGCCGGGGTTGAGCAACCACTTCCAAGCGGTGCCCGTAACCACAAAGGACAAGGCCATCGGGTACAAATAAATGGTGCGCAGGGCCCCTTCGGCGCGGATTTTTTGATCCAACAGCACCGCCAGCAGCACGCCAATCAGCAGCGAGCCGCCGACGTAGCCCAGGCCAAAGATGCCCAGGTTTTTGAGCGCGACCCACCAGCGATCCATCTCCCAGAGTTTTTCGTACTGCGCCAGTCCGACCCATTCGTAATTGGGCAGCATGCGCGAGGCCGTGACGCTGAGGATGCCGTTCCAGACCATCAGGCCGTAGATGAAGGCAAAACCCAATACAAAGGCCGGGGTCACGACCAATTTGGGTAGCCAATTGTCAAAAGTTTTTTTCATATGCGGGGTGGCAAGTTGCCGGTAAGTCATCAAGCCAGAGGAAAAAAAGAGGGAGGCGCGAGCCTCCCCCAAACGGAACCACTCGCTGTCAAACCCTCACGATCACCACCAGATCTCGTACTGAACGCCGACGAGGGTCTGGCTGGTCTTGCCGTTCTTGCCGAAGGTGGTCGGATTGGCCAGCGCCGCTGCCGTGTTCCAGTTGCCCCGCGTCACGTAAAAACGCAACTCCGGGCGCGACCAAAAGTCCTGCGACAGGGCCAGCGCGGGCGCAAATGTCACTTTGTTCAAACGCTGGTCAGCTTTGCCGTCTTCCTTGCGGGTGGTGGTGCCTGCGTCCAGCAACAGCTTGAAGTTCTGGCTCACCGCATACGACACGCGCCCGCCCAGCGAGAAGTCTTTCGTCTCGACTTGGTTCATGTCGCTCTTGCTGGTTTGGTAGCCCACCAAGGCTTGACCGCCCCATGCGCCCATTTGCCAGTTCACCGCGTCCGCTATGCGGTTGCCCTTGGCTCCTGCGGTGCTGGTGTCGCCTGCCACCGGGGTCTTGATGTTCAAGAAGTTGCCGCTCAAGCTGGCGTGGCCTTGTGAGGTTTGCAGCCAGAAGGTGTTGTTCAGCCCTTTGACCAAGAAGTCGCTTTGGTCGTGTGACAGGCCTAAGCTGCTGCCGCTGTTGCGCGTTGCGCCCAAGCCCGAGCCGCTGACCACGGTCAGCAGCAATTGCGCTTTGCCGCCTTCGTTGGTCTTGATCTCTGACAGGTGTGCGTTCAAGCGCGAGGCGTTCACGCCCACGGGCAAGGCGTTGTCAAAGCTGGCGGCGCTGTGCATGGCCAGTCCCAGTTTGGCTCCACCCACGCTCAGGCCGTTGACACCCGCACCCAGGTGCTTGTTGCCGTAGTCCATCAGGAAGCGGTCAACGATGTGCACGTCGTTGATGCGGTTGCGGCGTTGGCCGATCCAGAAGCTGGCACCGGGATCGACGGCCAAGCCGCTGACTTCCACAAATGCTTGGTCAGTGGCGATGTTGTCGCTGCCCCATTTGACGGGCATGTAGTCAAACTTGACTTTGGCACCGTTCATCTCCACCGTGCGGGCGATGTTGACTTCAACGCCGTTGTCGCCTTCGTTGCCCAAACGGTACTTTTGCAGGTCGCCGCTCAAGCTCAGGCCGCCTTTGACGCCGGTGTCTTTGTCGTAGGTGAACACCGGGCCGCCGCGCGAGTAGCCGGTCACTTCAAAACCGGCCACGTCCACGGCCAGTGCGTTGCCGGTCAAGGCTGCTGCGGCCAGCGCCACTGCGGTCATGCGAGATACTTGTTTCATGGTCTGTTGTCTCTTGTTAACTTGGGCTTACTTGGTCTTGGCGGCGCTGGCGATCTTCTTCATGGCATCGGCCACGGTGATCTTGTCGTCGTTCCAGAACTGGCTGACAGCGTCTTTGATCGCGCCTTCAGCAGCAGGCGAAATCGCCATGCCGTGGGCCACGCTGGGCACCAAACCGCCGGTCTTGGCCGACTCGACGAAGTCCTTGCTGGACAGCTTGGCGCAGTCGTCAAACTTGTCCATCTTCATGCCCAGACGCACGGGAATGGAGCCCTTGTTCAGGTTGAACACTTCTTGGAAAGCCGGGCTCATGATGGCGCTGGCCAAATCAGATTGGGCCTTTTGCGCGCCCGCATCTTTGAGCTTGAACAAGATGAACGAGTCCACGTTGAAGGTGTAGGACTTGGCCGTGCCAGGAGCGGCGGCGCACATGAAGTCCTTGCCCGGAGCCTTGCCAGCGGCGATGAATTCGCCCTTGGCCCAGTCACCCATCAGTTGGAAACCGGCTTTGCCTTGAATCAGCATGGCGGTGGCCAAGTTCCAGTCGCGGCCTGGGGCGGCAGCGTCGGTGTAGGACTTGATGCGGCGGAAGGTTTCCAGCGACTTCTTCATGGTGTCGCTGGTCAGCGCCTTGTCGTCGAGCTTGACGAAGGCGTCTTGGTAGAACTTGGCACCGCCCACACCCAGCACCACCGATTCAAAGGTGGTGAAGTCTTGCCAGTTTTGACCGCCGTGTGCCACAGGAATCAGGCCAGCGGCTTTGAGCTTGTCGGCATCAACAAAGAACTCGTCCCAGGTCTTGGGCATGGCGGTGATGCCCGCTTTTTTCAGGGCATCAGAGCTGCCCCACATCCAGTTCACGCGGTGCACGTTGACCGGGGCGGCCACGTAATGGCCTTTGTACTTCATCACATCAGCCACGACCTTGGGTAGGGCGTCGTCCCACTTTTCGGCGCTGGCCAGTGCGTCCATTTGGGTCAGTACACCTTCACCGGCCCATTCTTGGATGGCCGGGCCTTTGACTTGCGCGGCAGACGGCGGGTTGCCCGAGACCACACGACTCTTGAGCACGGTCATGGCGCTGTCGCCACCGCCACCGGCCACGGCAAAGTCACGCCAAGTGTGGCCCTTGGCCTGCATCATTTTCTTGAGCTCTGCGGCGGACTTGGCTTCGCCGCCAGAAGTCCAGTAGTGCAGCACTTCGACTTCGCCCGCATGGGCTGCCATCGCGGCGGTCAGGGTCATCGCCGCTGTAGCGAGTTTGGAAAATTTCAACATGCCGTCATCTCCATCCAGTTTGTCGTTGGTCTTGCCGCCGTCCGGTGCCTGTCACCAGCGTCGGTGCCGAGACTTTAATTAATTTAATTAATTAACAAATCAGGACTTACCCTTAACAAACGGATCAGAGGACGCAGTGCTTTGTTATGCTTGATTGATGAGCAAGATACTGATCGTCGAAGACGACGAACTGCTGCGCGACGCCCTGAGCGGCCAATTGCAGCAACTCGGTTACGACGTGCGCAGCGCGGGCAGCGTGCCCGAGGCCAGCGCGTTGCTGGAGGCGCAGGGGGTAGACGGCCTGATCTTGGACTTGGGCTTGCCCGGCCCCGATGGCCTGAGCCTGTTGAACTGGGCGCGCGAGCGCACCGCCGGGCTGCCGGTGCTGATCTTGACGGCGCGTGACAGCATCGAAGACCGGCTGCGCGGCCTGAACGCCGGGGCCGACGACTACATGACCAAGCCCTTTCACATGCAAGAGCTGCACGCCCGGCTGCAAGCCATGCTGCGGCGCTCGCGCTTGCCCGCCTTCACAGGCGCGCCCCAGCCGCCCGCGCCCGACAGCGTCATGCTGGGGCCACTGCGCCTGATCCCGCTTTTGCAGCAAGCCCACTTGGGCGACGAGGCGCTGGAGCTGACGCAGCGCGAGTGGGAGCTGCTGGAGCTGCTGGTGCAGCGCAGCGGCGAAGTCGTGACCCGTGACGATGTGCTGGCCGCTTGGCGCGCCGCGCCGCCCGAACCCGGCCAAACCGCGCAAACCGTGAACTCGAACGCGCTGGAGGTGTATGTCCACCGATTGCGCAAAAAGCTGGATCAATCGGGGCTGACCATCCGCAACATCCGGGGTTTGGGCTATTTGCTGGAACAGCGCCGCGCCTAAGCCATGCCGAATCCTGCCCGCGTCTTGCCCGGTGTGTCGCTCAAGCGGCAACTGCTGCTGTGGCTGCTGCTGCCGCAGCTGGTGCTGTGGTTGTCGGGCGGTTTTTTGGCGTGGCGCGTGGCGCTGCAAAACGGCGAAAAAGGCATCGACCAGACGCTGACCCAGTCGGTCAAGGCGCTGGCGCGGCAAATCAAGCCCACCGGCAACGGTCTGCTGGTGGACTTTCCACGGGCCGCGCAAGACATCTTGGAGCAAGACCCGCAAGACCGCATCAGCTACATGGTGTCGTCGCCGCCGGGCAAATTTTTGCTGGGCAACTCGAAACTGCCGCCGCCCACTGACGCGGTAGAGCTGGGCGAGCCCTTGCTCTACCACGGCAAGCTCGAAGGCCGCCCGGTGCGCGTCGCCCTGCTGGAAATGGACTACGGCGATGCGCCCGACCGGCTGCGCCTGCGCGTGCAAGTGGCGCAAAGCCTGACGGTGCGCGAGCGCATCGCCGAAGAACTGCTGGCGCAAATGCTGCTGCCGATGGGGCTGATGGGCTTGGTGCTGAGCGCGCTGGTCTACGCGGGCGTGACGCGCGGCCTGCAACCCTTGAAACGGCTGGAAGCGCAAATCGAGCAAGCGGGCCGCAGCAGTCAGGCCGGAACCGAACCGCTGCTGCCGATTGAGCTGACATCGGCCCCGCAAGAAGTGCACTCGCTCACCAGCACCATCAACCGGCTGCTGGAGGCGGTGGTGCGCGGCCAGCTCAAAGAAAAGCAATTCTTGAACGATGCGGCCCACCAACTGCGCACGCCCTTGGCCGGGCTGATCGGCCAAACCGAACTGGCCTTGCGCGAAAGCCAAGAACCCTTGGTGCGTGAGCGCCTGCACAAGGTGCTGGCCGCCGCCCAGCGCAGCGCGCATTTGCTGCATCAATTGCTGCAACTGGCGCGCTCTGAATCGGGTGCGGCACGCCAAGCCAGCACGCAAACCGTGGACTTGGCGGCGCTGGCCCGCGAGGTGGCCCGCGACTGGGCCAACCGCGCTTTGAACATGGGCATCGACTTGGGCTACGAAGGGCTGGAGCAACTGCCCATGACCGGCACCCCGCTGCTGCTGCGCGAAGCGCTGAACAACTTGATCGACAACGCGCTGCACTACGCGGGCAGCGGCAGCATCGTCACGGTGAGCGTGCAAGCGCTGGACGAGCGCACCGCCCAACTCAGCGTCGAAGACGATGGCCCCGGCTTGGACGAAGCGCAGCGGGCGCAGATGTTTCAACGCTTTTGGCGCGGCAGCGACAAGCCCGGCGGCTGCGGCTTGGGCTTGGCCATCGTGCAAGAAATCACCTGGCGGCATCACGGCCAAACCCGGGTGGAGGCGCTTACGCCGCGTGGGCTTCGGGTGTCGATGCAACTGCCTGTTCGGGCTGCGAACTAGCCGCGCCGCCATCCACCCAAGCGCGCACTTGCGCCCAACTGGGCGGCACACAGCCGCGTTGCTGCACGCACAAGCTGGCGCTGGCCACGGCATGGGCCAGCAATTGCAGGCACGTCGCACCATCCAAATCAGCCAACAGCGGGCCACCGCTTTGCGCTTGTCGCGCCAGCAGCGCCGCCAGCAAACCAGCCAAAAAGCTGTCGCCTGCGCCCACGGTGTCCAGCACTTGCAGAGGGCGGCTTTCGCGCAGATGCCATTCGCCCTCAGCGGTGAGCAGCCACGCGCCTTCAGCGCCCAAGGTCAGCGCCAGCAGTTGTGCGCCGCTGGTTTGCAACAGATGGCGTGCGCGGTGCAGCACGGTGGGGCCAGGCACATCCAAGTGCAGCAAATCTTCATCGCTGACTTTGACCACATCGGCCAGCGTCAGCATTTGCTGCACGTGGCGGCGGTAGGCGGGCAAATCGGCCATCACCGAGGGGCGCAGATTGGCATCAACCACCACGCAGCGGCCCTGCGCATGCTGCGCCACCAACCACGGCAGGTAGATGTCCGCGTCACGCGCATCCAGCGCCAGCGCGCCAGTGCAGACGATTTGCAAGCCCGCATGGGCAGCGCAAGCGACGGTCATGCCTTGCGCGCTGACTTGGCGGTCGGCCACGCCTTCGCGGTAGAAAGCGTAGTCCGGGTGGCCTTCGGCGGTCAGCCCCACCACGGCCAATGAAGTGACTTGCGACACCGGCTCGGGTTGCGCCAGATGCACGCCGTCATCGACCAGCATTTGCGTCAGCGCCCGACCAAAACGATCAGACGACAAGGGATTCAAGTACAGCGTGCCCACACCTTGGCGCGCCAAAGCCCGCGTCAAGTTGTAGACCGCACCACCCAAACAGGGGTCGAACAGACCGTCGGGGCGGCCAATCAAGTCAATCAAAGCTTCGCCAGCGGTAGCAATTTGGACGGAATCAGGGTTTTCCATAACTAAAACAACTTGATTTAATAAGGTGAAGGCAACTATATTTCAACCACGCCAGCCCGTAAAGCGACGGAGGCGGAAACTCCATTCACAGCACCTAGGGACAAACCCTAAACCGGAGACAAAACCATGAAAACAGCACGTTTCACCCTCACCCTGACCGCTTTGGCGCTGGCCGCATCCTCGGCCTTTGCCGCCAACGAGCCTGTGATCGGCCTGATCACCAAAACTGAAACCAATCCCTTCTTCGTGAAGATGAAGGAAGGCGCACAAGCCGAAGCGCACAAGCTGGGTGCCAAGCTGCTGACCGGCGCAGGCAAGCAAGACGGCGACAACGCGGGCCAAATCACTGCGCTGGAAAACATGGTGTCCGCCGGTGCCAAGACCATCTTGATCACGCCCAGCGACTCCAAGGCCATCCTGCCCGCCATCAAGAAAGCTCAAGCCAAGGGCGTGATGGTCATTGCGATGGACAGCCCCACCGACCCGGTTGAAGGCACCGACGCCCTGTTTGCCACCGACAACTACAAGGCCGGTGTGCTGATCGGCGAATACGCCAAAGCCTCGCTGGCTGGCAAGCCCGCCAAGATCGCCACGCTGGACTTGTTCCCCGGCCACCCGGTGGGCGCGCAGCGCCACAACGGCTTCATGAAGGGTTTCGGCCTGAATGCGGCAGATGCCAAATCCAACGAACTGTCTAAAGACGCCGCCATCGTCTGCATGGCCGACAGCTACGGCGACCAAGCCAAGGGCCAAACCGCCATGGAAAACTGCCTGCAAAAGAACCCCGACATCAACTTGGTCTACACCATCAATGAACCCGCCGCCGCTGGTGCTTACAACGCGCTGAAGAAGGCCGGTAAAGAAAAGGGCGTGACCATTGTTTCCGTGGACGGTGGCTGCCAAGGCATCCGCGACACCGCCGCCGGCATGATTGCCGCCACCAGCCAGCAATACCCGCTGAAGATGGCCGCGATGGGCGTGGCCGCAGGCGTGGAATACGCCAAGACCGGCAAGAAGGTCAGCGGCTACACCGATACCGGCGTGACCCTGATCGCCAGCAAGGCCGTGGCAGGTGTGGACAGCAAGGACACCAAGGTCGGCATGGATCTGTGCTGGGGCAAGAAGT
>CALMOI010000326.1 GCA_937871735.1 uncultured Comamonadaceae bacterium | reverse complement strand
GCTGCGAGGCGTAGCGGAAGTACTCGTCCGGGGCCATCTTGCGCCCGTCCACCAGCGGGATCGGAAAGTCCGGCAACTGCGGCTTGCCCAACACCAGCGTCAGGTTGCAGCGGCGGGCAATCTCCACCGTGTTGGCAATCGCCGAGGGAATGTCGGCAAACAGCGCCTGCATTTGCGCGCTGCTTTTGAAGTACTGCTCGGTGGTGAAGCGCCGCACGCGGCGCGGGTTGGCCAAGATTTCGCCTTCAGAAATGCACACGCGCGCTTCGTGGGCTTCGTAATCATCCGGCTCGGTGAACTGCACGGGGTGCGTGGCGACCACGGGCAGACGCAAACGTGCCGCCAATTGAGCAGCCGCGATGACGTGCGCTTCATCATCCACACGGCCTGCGCGCTGCAACTCCACGTAAAAGCGGTGCGGAAACAAAGCGGCCAAACGCAGCGCCACATCGGCGGCGCGGGCATCGTCGCCTTGCATCAGCGCTTGGCCGATCGGCCCCGCTTGTGCGCCTGACAGCAAGATCAAGCCCTCGGCCAGCTCGTGCAGCCAAGCCAGCTTGACCACCGCCTGCGCCTTGACCACGTTTTGCGTCCAAGCGCGCGCCAGCAGTTCCGACAGATTCAAGTAACCCTGCTTGCCTTGCACCAGCAGCACCATGCGCGACAGCGTTTCGGGCTCGCGGCCCATGCCTTCGACCCAGATTTCGGCACCAATCAACGGCTTAATGCCCTTGCCACGCGCCGCTTTGTAGAACTTGACCGCACCAAACAAGTTGCTCAAGTCGGTGATGCCCAAGGCGGGCTGGCCGTCGGCGGCGGCGGCTTTAACCACATCGTCAATGCGGTTGGTGCCGTCAACGACGGAAAATTCGGAGTGAAGGCGCAGGTGAACAAACATATGCGGGCAATTGTAGGAGGCCCTGCAAGCACGCTGCGGCCTGCCAACAAGCGTGATTTATGTGGGTTTACCCATTCACATCTTTCCACCCCAGTACAAATCCGAAGATCAGCATGCAAATTCGCACCTAAACTGCCGCGATCCCGCCCACCACCCATTCAAAATTAAAACGTCAACTCCACCTTGAGGCTTAGGCACCATGACCCCACTCAGACTAGGAACGCATCAACTCCCTCCGGCAGAAGCCGGATTGATCCGAGCACTGGTGCGGTTGATTGCCAGCGGTGGCAACTCTGACTTCCATTGGGTGTATTCAAACACCCCTCCTTACGATGCCTATGTCGCCGACTCGAAAGGGCCACCGCCGGAATGCATCGACCCACAGCAAAGTACCAAGCCCGTGCTGTATTTGATGCCCGTCGGCAGTCACACTGATACAGCCGACACTTTGGCGCGTCCTGTACGGGCTGACCGCCTGGAATCTTGGCTGCTCCAAACCCAGCATCGCATTGACAAAGCCGCGTCACATCCACGCCAGCACCAAGAAGTGGACAGCAACTACCGCTACAAGCTGCGCCGCTGGCCGCCCAATCAGTTGCTGCACCAAAATCCTTTCCGCATCCGAATGGCAACGTTTTTGTCACGCTGCCCCATGATGGTCGAAGAGTTGGCGAAGGCAACCAATCTGCCCACAGGAGAGTGTCAGACCTTCGTGACTTTGCTGCGTCAGATGGACTTGGTTGAGATCACCCAACGCCAAGACGCAGTGACGGCAGCCCCAGTTGCCCCCACAGCCAGCACAGAATCCCCCACGCCAGCGATCAAGGAAAATACCCCTCCCCCCGCCAAGCGCACCAGCCTGAGTTTGGTACGCAGCATCCGACAGCGCTTGGGACTTTGATTTGTGATTTTGATATCCCAAAAAATATGACGGAATACAAAATACTTTTTACCGGCACGATGGGCGCAGGCAAGACGACCGCCATCGCAGCCATCAGCGAGATGAGCCCCGTCATGACAGACGTTCTCAACTCCGACGCCTCCGTGGCCAAAGCACGCACAACGGTAGGATTAGACTTTGGCGTGCTCACCCTAGACAGCGGTGACCGCGTGAGATTGTTTGGCACACCAGGTCAAACCAGGTTTGATTTTCTCTGGAAAATTTTAGCCAAAAATGCTTTGGGATTGATTATCCTGACTGATAATTCTCGGCCCGATCCGGTTGCCGATTTGGCAGTTTACCTCGAAGGATTTTCTGAGGAGCTGCGCCAAATTCCTTGCGCAATTGGCATAGGTCGTTCAGACACTCACCCCCATCCTGACATAGACGCTTATTGCACCTTGCTAGAGTCCAAGAACCTGATATTTCCCATCATTCCCGTTGATGTACGCCAACGGGAAGATGTACTGCTGCTAATTGACACATTATTGTCACAAATTGAAGCATCCATATATGGAGCAGATTTTGACTGAATCCTAACAGATGTATCGTGGGTTACTCGTCTAGAAG
>CALMOI010000325.1 GCA_937871735.1 uncultured Comamonadaceae bacterium | reverse complement strand
TACGGCTGGGCGGTGGCGGCCACGGCGCTGTTCGTGGTGGTGTCGCAGCTCAAGATCAACGTGACCAACGCCTATGCCGGGTCGCTGGCCTGGAGCAACTTCTTCTCGCGCTTGACGCACAGCCACCCTGGCCGCGTGGTCTGGGTGGTGTTCAACACCCTGATCGCCTTCATGCTGATGGAGATGGACGTGTTCCAAGCCTTGGGCGAAGTGCTGGGGCTGTACTCCAACCTCGCCATTGCGTGGATCATGGCCGTGGTGGCCG
The DNA here is from genome assembly GCA_937871735.1 of uncultured Comamonadaceae bacterium. Classification (GTDB taxonomy): domain Bacteria; phylum Pseudomonadota; class Gammaproteobacteria; order Burkholderiales; family Burkholderiaceae_C; genus CALMOI01. Next base: position 1,654 of record CALMOI010000325.1, on the reverse strand, counting down.
ACTTGGTGGTGAACAAGCCGCTGGGGCTGTCGCCCAAAGGCATCGAGTTCAAGCGCGCTTACCTGTACGACATCAACCCGGTGGGCGTGGGCGCGATGGCGCTGGCCTCGGCGCTGTCGATAGCGGCGCACTTTGGCGTGTTTGGCGCGCTGGCGCAGGCGTTTTCAGCGGTGATTGCGCTGGTCACGGCCTTTGTCGCCGCGCCGCTGATTGCGTGGGCCACGGGCGGGCGTTACTACATCGCCCGCAGCGCCAGCCGCCCCTCGCTGGCCGAAGGCGGGGCGGCGGCCATCATCCCGATTCAGCCCATTCCTGCTACATCCACCGCCGCCAGCGCAGGTGACGAGGCTGCCGATGCCCCGTATCTAGCCACCGTGCTGCGCCGCTGCGTGATTTGCGAGCGTGACTACGAAGCGCCCGACATGGCGCATTGCCCCGCGTACCGAGGGCCGATTTGCTCGCTGTGCTGCACGCTCGATGCCCGCTGCGGCGATCTGTGCAAGCCCGAAGCCAGCTTGTCTGCCCAGTGGTCGGGCGCGCTGCGTTGGCTGCTGCCGCGTTCGGTGTGGCCGTACTTGGACACCGGGCTGAGTCACTTTTTGCTGTTGATGCTGCTGATTGCGCCGCTGCTGGCCACCGTGTTCGGCTTGCTGTACCGGCAAGAGCTGGGCGCGTTGACCGAGTTGGCAGGCGAACAAATCGCCGAACTCGCCAGCGACAACGCCCCGCAAGCGGCTTTGCGTTCGGGCTTTTTGAAGGCGTACATGGCGCTGCTGGTGATTTCGGGCATCGTGGCGTGGTGGCTGGTGCTGGCCCACAAAAGCCGCCAAGTGGCGCAAGAAGAATCCAACCGCCAAACCGGCCTGCTGATGCGCGAGATTGAACTGCACCGCCAAACCGACGAAGCCTTGCAGCGCGCCAAGCTGCAAGCCGAGCGCGCTCGCCAAGCCGCCGACCAGGCCAACCAAGCCAAAAGCCGCTACATCAGCGCCATCAGCCACGAGCTGCGCACGCCGCTCAACAGCATCTTGGGCTACGCGCAACTGATGGGCGAAGACGCCAGCGTGCCGCCGCACCGCAAACAGGCCGTCAATGTGATCCGGCGCGGCGGCGAGCACTTGCTGCAACTGATCGAAGGCACGCTGGACATGGCCCGCATCGAATCCGGCAAGCTCACGCTGGACGTGCGCCCCATGCATTTCGCCGATTGCATCCACGAGATGGCGGGCATGTTCGAGCTGCAAGCCGCCGCCAAGGGGCTGGCTTTTCAGTTTGACGTGCAAGGCGTGATTCCCGAACTGGTGCGCGCTGATGAAAAGCGCGTGCGCCAAATTTTGATCAACTTGCTGGGCAACGCCATCAAATTCACCAGCGCCGGGCAGGTTACGCTGCGAGTGCGCTATGCCCGCGAGATGGCGAGCTTGGACATCATCGATACCGGCCCCGGCCTGACGGCGGATGAGATCGAACGCATCTTCGAGCCCTTTGCCCGTGGCGGGGCCACCAGCGCATCGGCTGCGCCCGGTGCCGGGCTGGGCTTGACCATTGCCAGCATGTTGACCACCTTGATGGGCGGTGAGCTGCGTGTCAGCAGCCAGCCGGGCGCGGGTGCGGTGTTCCACATCAAGCTGTTTTTGCCCGAGGAGATCGGAAG
>CALMOI010000324.1 GCA_937871735.1 uncultured Comamonadaceae bacterium | reverse complement strand
AAATCAGCAACCACCCCGAGCTGATCCGCCGCCTGGGCCTGATCGCCATGAACGCGATGATCGAGGCCGACATCTACGGCAACGTCAACTCCACCCACCTGATGGGTTCGGCCATCATGAACGGCATTGGCGGCTCGGGCGACTTTGCGCGCAATGCCTATTTGTCGATCTTCATGACGCCGTCCACGGCCAAGGACGGGGCGATCTCGTGCATCGTGCCGATGGCCTCGCACGTCGATCACACCGAGCATGACGTGCAAGTCATCGTCACCGAGCAGGGGCTGGCCGACTTGCGTGGCCTGTCGCCCACTCAGCGCGCGCGGCTGGTGATTGAAAAGTGCGCGCACCCGGACTTCCGCCCCGCGCTGCTGGACTATCTGCACCGCGCCCAGGCCGGAGCCAACGGCCAGCACACCCCGCATTTGCTGAACGAGGCGCTGAGCTGGCACGCCCGCTATTTGCAGACGGGCAACATGCACGCCTGAGCTTTGCCGTCCGCACCAACAACAACGGGAGCCTGAAGCTCCCGTGGCTGGATCAGCGGGCGACGGTGGTCAGCCCATGAAGCGACCGTTCGCGCCCAGCACGCCCAGTTCCACAAACTTGGAGCCGACGTAAGGCGGGGCTGAGTAATCGACGGTAAAGCCGTCCAGATTCAGGCCGCGCACGGAGGCCATCGCGCTGCGCAGCTTGGCGCGAGTCACGTCTTTACCCGCGCGCTCCAGCCCTTCGGCCAGCACGCGGGCGTTGATGTAGCCCTCCAAGCTTTGCATAGCGAACTCTTGCTGGCCGATGGCGCGCATGGCGGTTTGGTACTCGCGCACCAAGCCGCTCTTGGTGCGGTTGTGGTCGGGCAACACCATGCCCAGCGCGATACCACCGCTGGCGTTGCCCAGTTCTTTGATCCCGTCTTGGCTCAGCGTGACGCTCAAGCCCACCAGCGGCATGGACGGCGATTGTTTGCGCAAACCAGCCACCAGCGGAATGGACGCCGATCCTGCCGATGCCAAAAACACCGCGCCAGGGCGGGCCGCTTGCACTTGGTTCAGCACCTCCGCCATGTTCTTGCCATTGGTGTCGAGCGCGATTTGAGCGACTGGCTTGATGCCCGAGGTGTCCATGGCTTTGAGCGTATCGGCCAGCACTTCACGGCCATAACCGTTGTCCAAGTACACCACGGCCAAGCTGGTCATGCCCATGCCAGACAAGCGCTGGATCAGGCGCTGGGCTTCGTCGGTGTAGCTGGCGCGCACGTGAAACACATTGCGCATATTGGCTTTGCGCAGCGAACTGGCACCAGTGATGGGGGCAATGTACGGAATGCCGACTTCTTCAACGTACGGAATCAGTGCGGCGTTGTTGGGCGTGCCCAAGCACGACAGCAACGCCAGCACATTGCCATCGCTCACCATCTTGCGCACGTTATCGACAGTGCGGGTGGCGACGTAGCCATCGTCGGCGATGTGCAATTGCAGTTGGCGACCATGCACGCCACCTTTGGCGTTGATTTGAGCGAACGCGGCTTCAATACCGGCTTTGGCCTCCTTGCCCGACGAGGCCAAGGGGCCGCTCAAGGCCATTGAGGAGCCAATGGTGATGTCTTTGGCCGATACGCCCTCGTCAGCGTGGACGACGCCCATGAAGCTGGGTACAGCTACCGCTGCCGCAAACTTGGGAACCAAAGAAACAAAGTTGCGACGCAGCATGTAACCCCCTATTTTCACGTGAATGACTTAATTCTAACTTTAAGCCCCGAATGCATGAAATTTGCTACATGAAAACCCTGAGTTTTGACAAGGGTTAGATTTGTATCTGTTTGCGACAAATCTACGGCTCGTTAACGAAATGACCTAAAACGCAAGTATCGGTAGATTAAACACATGAACACGCCGCGATCCACGCCATAGATTTACCTGAGATGTGCATCATAATGCACAAGAATGTTTCTTATTCACAACACTTGCCGCTTTTTTGAGCAGAGGCAATGACGCTGTACCGCCGAAGCTGTTGAGGAACTCTGGCACAGTCTGAATTCAAACTTACGCAAAACCCCTTACTAGGGTTTTCCCATACGGGAAACTAGAATCGTTATGCTCACCCAAAAGACTGGTCAGACTCCCCTGGCCGTCGCAGACAGCAGGAGACTTTTGATGCCAGATAAGACCGCTCAAGCCGAAGAAAAACGCGCTCAATTGCGCCGTGCAGCTCTTGAATACCACGAATTCCCCACCCCCGGCAAGATCTCGATAGCAGCCACCAAGCAGCTGGTCAACCAGCACGACTTGGCGCTGGCGTATTCGCCCGGCGTGGCGGCACCTTGTGAAGAAATCGTGAAAGACCCGGCTGCGGCTTTCAAGTACACCAGTCGCGGTAATTTGGTGGGCGTGATCACCAACGGCACCGCCGTGCTGGGCCTGGGCGACATCGGCCCGCTGGC
>CALMOI010000323.1 GCA_937871735.1 uncultured Comamonadaceae bacterium | reverse complement strand
TAGCGCCGGGGCGACGGCAGTGTTGCCCGATGCGGCACCGCTCGCCGCCGTAGCCGCTGCGTTGGCTTGCAGCGCCGCCGCCAGCGCGGGCGACACACCTGCCGCTGCCGCCACGTTCGGCCACGTTCCGCTGACTTGGGCCTCCACCCGGTAGCCGCGCCCCGCGTGCGTCAGCACGACCGGCATCAGCGCTGGGCTGTTGCTGCGCTGCGCTGATAGCGGGATGCTGGCTGTCCAGACCGCGCCGTCCCATGCTTGCGTCCAGCCTTTGCCGGATTCGGCGGCGGTTTCAATCACCTCGGGCGTTTCGGGGAAGAAACCCAGCGTCTGGCCGCGCAGCGCCGCAGGCAAACCCGCAATCCGCAACGCCAGCCGCTGACCTTGCACCGTGATGCGGTTGGCCGTGTTGGCGGCCAAGTTGTGCGGACGCGCCGCCAGTGCCGCATCAAACGCCGCGCCGCTGATGGCGGTTGAACTGCGCAGCGGCAGGTTGAAGGTGAACTCGCCTTCTTGCGGAATGCACTCTTGGCGGCACACCAGCCACGCCGCTTTGAGCTTGATGGGAAGCGTCTCTTGCCCCGGCTTGGGCTTGAAGTCAGGCGCGACCGTCAGCGGCACCGGCAGCAGCACCGTGCCTTCATAGCCATAGTTGGCCAGCGCGCCAATCGAGATTTTTTTCGGCAGCGGCCAAGCGATGTCGCCCGCTACCACGCCGGGCGGCAGTGTCCATTCCAGCGAGGTCGGCAAGCCCGAATCGCCCGAATTTTTCCAATAGGTGTGCCAGTGCGGCTGGTGCGCCAGTTGCAGCCCGACCCACACTGGCGGCGCTGCGCCATCGCCAGCAGCCAGCACGCCTTGCGGCGCGTGGGCCAGCAACTCGGCGCGTACTTGGTCGGTGGTGACCACGGTGTTGTCCGGCACTTTGGACTGAAACAAGCCCTGCGCCCCAGCGGCAGAGCTGCCCAGCAACACCATCAGCCACGTCAGCATGAGCCAAAAAATACGCAAAGAACGGAACGAAGAAGTCATGGTGAAGGGCAGTCCGGCAAGGTCGGCGGTGAACAGGGGCTGGTGGGAGTGAGGCTCAGCGCGATTGGTTCCAGTGCGCGGCGCTGCAATACCACCTTAGCGCGATGGGCGTGTCGCGGGCGGCGCGGTGTTGCCAAACACTTCGGGCAACTGCGTGGGCGCTTTGAAGCGCAGTTGCTTGTTCACATTTTCTTGGCCGAACACGACCTCGATATCGGCCACGCGCAAGCCAAAGTGCGGTGCCAAAAAACGCACCATGTAATCGGTAGCCTTGCCGTTTTCGGGCGCGGCCTTGACGCTGACGCGCAACTGGTTGCCCTGCGACTCGCCGATGGCGTCGCGCTTGGCACTGGGCTTGCCCAAGATGTTGACCACCAGCGTGTCACCGTCCCAGCAAAAAAAAGAATCGCCTGTGATGTTCTTGCGTTGCATGGGGTGCGATTGTCGCGTGGTGATTTGCCTGCGCAGGCCCCATTCGGCATCGCGTATGCTCCGGCGGCCATGAATCCTGCTGCTTCGCGCCTGATCCGTTTCAACAAGCCCTATGGGGTGCTGAGTCAATTCCAGCCCGAGGGGCGTTGGCGTGGGCTCAAGGAGTTCATCGATTTGCCGGGGGTGTATGCCGCCGGGCGCTTGGATGCCGACAGCGAGGGGCTGCTGCTGTTGACCAACGATGGCCCGTTGCAAGCGCGCATTGCCGATCCGCGCTTCAAGATGCCCAAGACTTATTGGGTGCAGGTCGAGGGCGTGCCCGACGAAGCGGCGCTGCACGCCTTGCGCCAGGGCGTGCAGCTCAATGACGGGCTGACGCGCCCCGCCCAAGCGCGCTTGCTGCCTGAAGATCCGCAGCTGTGGAACCGCACGCCGCCGATTCGGGTGCGGCAAAGCATCCCGACTTCGTGGCTGGAACTGATCATCAACGAAGGGCGCAATCGCCAAGTGCGCCGCATGACCGCTGCCGTGGGCTGCCCGACTTTGCGGCTGATCCGCATGGCCATCGGGCCTTACAGCTTGCAAGACCTGGCCCCCGGCGTGTGGGTGGACGAAGCCTTGCGCTGACGGGGTTGCGCAGGCGCGGCGTCAGAAAATCCAGACCGACTCAGGCGGGAACTCCAGCCAACGCGGCCCGGCGGTTTCTTGGGTCTTGCCCCAAGCGCGCAGCAAGTCGGCGCCTGCGTGGAACACGTACTCGAAGCGGTCGCCCAAGAACATCGACGTTGCCAGTTCGATTTGCGTGCGGTGCTCGCCGGGGCCGTCGGCCAAGCGCATTTGCTCGACGCGGATCACCGCTTTGGCTTCTTGGCCGATGGCGGCGTTGGTGCGGCGCAGGCCCCACAGGCTCAGGCCGTTGTCCAAGTCCACCCGCGCTTCGCTGCCTCGGATGTCGCTGATGCGGCCCGTCATGATGTTGTTGCTGCCCATGAAGTCGGCCACAAAGTAGGTTTGCGGCTGGCCGTACATCTCTTGCGGGGTGCCTTGCTGCTCGATCACGCCGCCGTTGAGCAGCAAGATGCGATCCGACATGGCCATCGCCTCCGACTGGTCGTGCGTCACCACCAGCGCTGACAGCTGCATTTCCACAATCAGGTTGCGCAGCCAAGCGCGGGCTTCTTCGCGCATCTTGGCGTCGAGGTTGGACAGCGGCTCGTCCAGCAAGATCACCGGCGGGTTGTAGACCAGCGCCCGCGCAATCGACACCCGCTGCTGTTGCCCGCCCGAGAGTTGGTGCGGGTAACGGTCGGCCAAATGGCCCAGTCCCAAGTTTTTGAGCGCGCTTTGCACACGCAAGGCGATCTCGTTGACGGCCACTTTGCGCAGCTTCAGCGGGTAGGCCACGTTGTCGAACACGGTTTTGTGCGGCCACAGCGCATAGGACTGGAACACCAAGCCCAAGTCGCGCTTTTCTGCGGGAATGTCGATGTGCGCGGCGGCGTCGTAGATGGCGCGGCCTGCAATCGTCACGCTGCCGGTGTGCGGCTGTTCCAGCCCGGCCACGGCGCGCAGCAAGGTGGTTTTACCGCTGCCCGAGGGGCCGAGCAGCGACACCACTTCACCCCGGCGCAGGTGCATCGACACGCCTTTGAGAATGGGATTGGTGCCGTAGGACAGGGCGAGTTTGTCAACGGAGAGGATGGTTTTATCAGTCATGAAGCTTTACTCCGAAACGCAGGGCGATGGCCAGACCCAAGCCAACCAGTGCCATATTGATCAAGGACAGGGCGGCGACCACATCGACCGCGCCAGAGGCCCACAAGGAAACGATTTGCGCACCAATCACTTCGGTGCCAGGAGACAGCAGGTAAACACCTGTCGAGTACTCGCGCTCAAAAATCATGAACACCAGCAGCCACGCGCCCAGCAAGCCATTGCGGATCAGCGGCACGGTGATGTCCAGCGACACCCGAGCGCGTGAGGCACCGACCAAGCGGCCCGCTTCTTCCAGCTCAGGGCCCACTTGCATCAGCGCGCTTTGAATCAAACGCATGCCGTAAGCCAGCCAAACCACCGCATAAGCGAACCAGACCGAGAACAGCGTGGAGCGCAGCGGTGCCAAAAACGGCACGAACAAGAACACCCAAAACACCGCCAGACCGGCCATCAGCCCCGGCACGGCGCGTGGGGTGAGCACGATGTAATCCACAAAGCGCGACCAACCGTCGTTTTGGCGGTGCGTGGTCAAGCCCACGGCCAAGTAGCAGCCCACGGCCAGCGCGCCGCCCAAGGTGCCAATCAAGATCGAGTTGATGATGGAGCGGATCATGGTCTGCTCAGCCAGCACAGCGCGGAAGTGATCGAGCGTCAGCACCTCCATCAAGTTGATGCCTTGGCCCCAACTGCTGACCACCGAGCGCAGCGCAATCCCCGACACCGGCACCACCACGGTCACAAACAGCCAGCTCAGGATCAGCGCAAACGCCACCCACTTCCACGGCCCCAAGGCCAGCGGGCGTTGGCGGGCGGACTTGCCCTTCATCGACACAAAACGCTGCGCCGACTTGAGCAAAGCGCGTTGCAGCAGCACCAGCGGGAATGTCACGGCGATGATGCAAGTGGCCACCGCCGCCATCAGGTGGTACGACGGCGTGCCCAGCTTGTTGGTCAGCTTGTAGAGGTACGTGGTCAGCACCAAGTGGCCCTCAGGGTCGCCCAAGACCAAGGGCAAGCCGAAGATCTCAAAGCCCAAGAAGAACACCAGCACGCCCACATACAGCAGCGCAGGCGAGATCATCGGGATCGACACATCACGCGCCACCCGAAACGGGCTGGCACCAGACAGGCGTGCAGCTTCCTCTACGTCCGAACCCAAGTTGCGCAGCGCCGACGACGAGTACAGGTAGACGTGCGGCACATGGCTCAGCCCAGCGATGACGATGATGGAGCCCAGCGAGTAGATGTTCCACGGCACGCTGCCAAACATCTCTTGAAACCAGACCGAGAAGAACCCGACCGGCCCCAGCGACACCACATAGCCAAAAGCCAGCACCACGGGCGAGACAAAGATCGGGATCAGGATCGGTGTCTCCAACCAACGGCGGCCCGGCAAGTCGGTGCGCACCATGATGAAGGCCAGCACGGCCCCCAGCGGGATGGCGATCAGCCCCATGCCCACGGCAATGGCCAGCGTGTTCTTGAAGGCCAGACCAAAGTCAGGATCTTCAAAAATGAAGGCGTAAGACTCCAAGCTCAGCCGAGCATTGGGCATGAAAAACGGGCTGGACAAGATGCTTTGGTACAGCACCAAGCCGATGGGAAAGAAGACGGCCAGGGCGAGCAAGCCCACCACGGCCCGTCTGGGCAATGTTTGCAACATGAGGTGATCCTCGGGGAGTTGGGGCGGCTTACTTGACCTTGACCGTGCTGTTCCACTGCTTCAAAAAGTCCAACCGCTTGGCTTGATCCAAGTAGGTCAGCAAGCCGGTGTTGATCGCCACGGGGCGCAGCGCGTCGCCCAGTTGCTTTTTGAGGCCGCTGGCAGTGGTTTCGCCTTCCACGTCGGTGCGGATGGCGTACAGATCAGCCTTGTTGGCGATGATCTCTTGCCCCTTCTTGGACAGCACAAAGTCCAGCCACAGCTTGGCAGCGTTGGGGTTTTTGGCGTTCTTGGCAATGAACATCACCCGGCTGATGACCAGCGTGTAGTCCTTGGGCAGCACGATGCCAATCGACGGGTCTTTCTTGGCGCGGGTCAGTGCGTAGGCGGCGTTCAGGTTGTAGCCGATCAGGTTCTCGCCCGAGGCGATGCGCTCCATCATCGTGCCGGTGGAGGCTTGCACCCTGACTTGCACGGCACCAAAAGCCTTTTGCAACTCAGCAAAACCGGCGGCGTTGACTTGCTTGTCTTGCGTCACCAGCATGAAGCCGACACCGGACTTTTCTGGGTCGTAGGTGGTGACTTTGCCTTTGTACTTTTCAGTTTGCGTGTTCAGCAGCTTGATGAAGTCGGCGTGGCTTTGCGGCACATCAGCGGCGGGGATCAGGCGCTTGTTGTAGACAAAGCCGATGGGTTCGTAGGTGGTGCCGAAAGCCTCGTTCTTCCAGTTGGCCCAGTCGGGCAGCTTGGCGGTTTCAGCCGATTTGTGCGGCTGGGCGTAGCCGTCGTTCACCAGCTTGATCTGCAAGTCCATCGACGACGACCAGGTCACGTCCGCCGAACTGCCCGCCGCGCTTTCCGAGATGAAGCGGTTGTACAGCTCGGTGGTGCTCATGTTGCTGTACTCGACATTGATGGCCGGGTAGAGCACGCGGAACTCGCGGATCAGGTGATTGGCCTGCTCGTTGTCGGTCACGCCATAAATCACCAGCTTGCCTTCTTTTTGGGCAGCGGCAGCCAGCTCGCCCGTGGACTGGGCTTGCGCCGGGCTGAGCCAGCCCAAGCTGCTGATGAGGGCGGCGGCAGCCAAGCTGCGTTGGAAGTGACGGCGTTGCAGTTGCATGATGAGGTCTCCTTGTTGTGCTCAGTGAGGAATCGGTAGGCTTGATGCTCGGCGTTTGGCCTGTCGATCTCCTTTCGCTTCGACAGGCCAGGCCTAGGACTTACCCTAGGTCGCTCAGAAGCGGTAGCGCGCGCCCAGCATCAGCGACTTGGGCGTGTAGTTGGCGGGCAGGCCCGAATCCTTGTCGTAGCCTTGGCACGAGCCGCCCGCGCACAGCGAGTTGGTACCGCCGTTTTGGTTGCTGACGCGGGCGTAGTAGGCGTAGAGATCGGTTTGCTTGTCCATGGCGTACTCGTAGCCCAGACCGATGTGGCTGGAGTCGCGGTCAGTGCTCAAGCGGTCGTCCAAGTGGCCGTAGACGGCACGCACGGTGTGCTTGGGGGCCACGGGCGCGGCCACACCCAGCCACCAGATATTGCGATCCAGCGAGGGGTTGCTGGCCGCACCGGCTTGGCTGTCTTTGCCGTGCAGGTACTGGCCGTAGACCTTGGCGACCTTGAAGTCGTAGGTGGCGGCCAAGTTCCAGGCGGTGCGGCGCGCGTTCTCGGTGGCCGGAGCGGTGACGGTGCCCATCTTCAGGTACGACAGGTAACCCGCACCGACGAACAGCGGCCCGTCGCTGTAGGTCAGGCTGGCGCTTTGGCCCTTGCCCTCGCCCTCGGGGCCGGTGTTGCTGTTGGTGCCGCCTGAGCCGCCGGTCACGCCCACGTCGCTGCGGCTGTTGTTTTCCATGCCCGCGCTGTAGGCCACGCTGGCTTGCCAATTGCTCCACTTGGGCGAGGTGTAGAACACCCCGTTGTCAAAGCGGCTGGCCGCTGCCGACGACCACAGGCGGAACGCCGTCGCTCCGCCGATGGTGAAGGGGTCAGACGCGCTGGTGATGGTGTAGATCGGCGCATAGTCGCGCCCGGCACGCACATCGCCCCAGCGCTTGCTGCTGACGCCGACAAAGGTGTTGCGCGAGAAGATCGCCACCCCGGTGGTGTTGACCGATGCCGATGCCGCCGTGCCTTGGCTGGGGTTGCTGACGTTGCTGGAGTGGCCGGTGTTTTGCCCGTTGTCCACCGACACGCCCGCCTCCAGCTGGAAGTAGGCCGACAAGTCTTCGTCAAACTCGCGCCGCCCCTTAAAGCCCAGGCGGCTGGCCGAGCCCAGGCCGCTTTGCACCCGGGTCTTGTTGCCCTGGCCGTAGTCGCCAAACTCCACGCCCGCATCGGCAATGCCGTAGATGCTGAAACCTTGCGGAATGCCTGCTGCTTGGCTGCTGGCGGTCTTGGCGGCTTGGGCGGCGGCCTCGGCTTTTTGTGTGGCCGCCGTGGCGGTGGCTGCGGTGGCTTTCAGGATCTCTTCCAGTTTTTCGAGGCGCTCTCTTTGCGAGGCGATCTCGGCGCGCAAGTCGTCCAAGGTGGCGGCGGGGGCGCTGGCCGACGCCAGCAGCAAGCCGCCAAAGCAGGCCGCCAGGGCCAGGTGCAGAGTGGTTTTGGGCATATGTCTGTCTCCGTTATGGTGGGTTCCGCAAGGCCAAGCCATTCCTGACCCTGCGGAAGGTGCATTACAGAGAAAGTGCCTTTCGATTTGCCTTCAGTGCCCGGATGCGGACAATGCCCCGCAGCCGCCCCCAACGCCGAGGCGCACGAGGAGACATCATGAAAATTTTGCTGGTCGAAGACCATCCCGAGCTGCGCGAGTGGGTGGCGCGTTCGCTGCGCCAGTCTGGCTACGTCATCGACACCGCCGACCGGGGCGACCACGCCGAGCACTACCTGCTCACCAACCACTACGACGGCGTGCTGCTTGACCTGTCGCTGCCCGGCAAGGATGGGCTGGAGGTGCTGCGCAGCCTGCGCGCCCGAGGCTCGCGGGTGCCGGTGCTGATCTTCACCGCCCGCAGTTCGGTAGACGAGCGCATCCTGGGCCTGAACTTGGGCGCGGATGATTACCTGCCCAAACCCTTTGAGCTGGGCGAGTTGGAAGCGCGCCTCAAAGCCTTGCTGCGCCGCTCGGTCGGGCAGGTGCCGCAAATCCAACTGGGCGATTTGGTGTTCGACACCGTCAGCCGTTTGACCACCGTGCGCGGCGCGGCGCTGGCGCTCACGCCCCGCGAGCTGGCGGTGCTGGAAGGCTTGCTGGCGCGCATCAACCGCCCCATGTCGCGTGATGCCTTGTTTGAAAAGATGTTCAGTCTTGAACAAGACGTGCGCCCTGAGGCCATCGAGATCTACGTCTCGCGCCTGCGCAAAAAGCTCGAAGGCAGCGGCGTGCGCGTCACCACCGTGCGCGGTCTGGGCTATGTGATCGCCGCTGAGGCTGACGGAGCCGCTGCATGACGCAGCGCAGCCTGCGCCGTCAGTTGGCGATTTGGCTGGTGGGCGTGCTGTCGGCGCTGCTGCTGGTCGATGCGTGGTACAGCTACGGCGACGCGCTGCGCGCCGCCAACCAAGCGTATGACCGCTCGCTGTCGGCCTCCATCAAAGGCATTGCCGAACGCATTCAGGCCACCGACCAAGAGATCGTGGTCGATATTCCCTACTCGGCGCTGGAGCTGTTTGAGTCGGGCAGCTCGGATCGGGTGTTCTACAGCGTGGGCGTGCAAGGCGCGAGCGAGGTGCTGACCGGCTACGAGGGCTTGCCGCTGCCGCAGGCGCTGCGGCCCAATGAGCCGGTGTTCTACGACGGCATCTACAAAGCGCAGCCCGTGCGTTGGGGCGCGCTGCTCAAGCCGCTGTACCGCGCCGAGTTTCCCCAGCCGGTGTTGGTGATCTTGGGTGAAACCACGAACAGCCGCCAAGAGGTGGTGCAGCAGTTGTTTTGGGGCGAGATTTGGCGCAAGGCGGCGATGGTGGTGGTGGCGCTCTTGGTGGCACTGTTTGCGACCGCCGTGGCCGTCAAGCCCGTGGAGCATTTGGGCGCAAGCATCCGCGCCCGGCCTGAAGAAGACCTCACGCCCATACCCGCCGCAGATGTGCCGCTGGAAGTGGTGCCGCTGGTCGATGCCATCAACCACCACATGGGCCGCATCGACCAAATGATCCAAGCGCGCAGGCGCTTCATCACCGATGCGGCGCACCAACTGCGCACCCCGTTGGCAGTGCTGAACACCCAAGCCGAATACGCGCTGCGCCAAGACCACATCGGCGAGATGCGCGCCGCCATCACCGCCTTGCACCGCAGCTTGGGCAGCGCCATTCGGCTCACCAACCAACTGCTGTCGCTGTCACGCGCCGAGCCCATCAACGGCCTGATGCTGACGCGCCAGCCCGTTGATCTGGCCGCCTTGGCCCGCGACACCGTGATTGAGCTGCTGCCTTTGGCGGCGCGCAAGTCCATCGACTTGGGGCTGGAAGGCACCGAGCAGCCCGTCACCGTGGCGGGCAACCCGGTGCTGCTGCGCGAAATGCTGACCAACCTGATCGACAACGCCCTGCGCTACACCCCCAGCGGCGGGTTGGTCACGGTGCGCGTCGATCAGGCGGGCGGCGCAGCGCCCCACGCTCGGCTGTACGTCAGCGACACCGGCGTGGGCATTCCTGTAGCGCAGCGCGAGGCGGTGTTCCACCGCTTCTTTCGCTTGGACAGCACCGACCACAGCGGCAGCGGCCTGGGCCTGTCTATCGTGAGAGAAATCGTGCTGGGCCACGGCGGCGAGATCCACATCACCGACCCGCAAAACGGCCCCGGCGTGGTCGTGGCGGTGAACTTGCCGTTGGTGGGGTGAGGTCGAAAATCATTGTGATAGGAATTTTATAAACCATAAAATCATTCCTATGACAATGATTTACCGTTCTAAACCCACGCCCGTGCTGGTTGACCAAGCTCTGCTCGGGCTGGGCGAGCGGCTGGTGCTAGCGCGCAAGGCCCGCGAGTTGACCCAGGCTGATCTGGCCCGATTGGCCGATGTGGGCTTGAGCACTGTTGCCGCGCTGGAAGGCGGCCACGCGGGCGTGGCGCTAGGCAATGCGCTCAAGGTGTTCAAGGCCCTGGGGCTGCTGGCGCAAATCGACGAACTGCTGGCCCCGGCGCGTGACCCGGCGTTGGTGCAGTACGCTGTGAGCAGGCTTACCAAATGAGAGTCTTATGGAACGTAAAAAAGGGCGTCCAATAGAGCGACTCTGCCATCCCAGATTTTCCCCGCCTCGCCGGTTGGGCGCTGTTCTTGCCACCATTCGGTTTGTTGAATCGGCTTGATGATTTTTTCCCAGTAACTTTCGATATCTATGTGTGTTCGTGAAGTGCCGAAGTTTTTTGCTATTTCTGATGCGTTGTGCTTGTTGATGCAAATGAAGTAATCTGGTCGCTTTAATGCAAGGAGTCTACTGGCTGTTGGCAGCCTGCCGCTGCGTTCTTCATTTTCGAAAGACTGAGAAAAATATTTTATGTAGTTATTGTAGTTTTTCTCGGTTACCTCTCCTTGGAATGGTATGCAATCCAATGCTTTGCTTATGTCGGGGTGGTTTGATATGATGATGCTCTTGAATGAGCCCGCTCCTGACATTGAGCCTAGCCAGCCCCAGTCAATGCCTTCAAGTGCTGAGCCTTCAATTTCTCGTGAGCCTATTATTCCGGCAATCGCTTTGCGTTCTAGTTCGCTGAGTTGAGAGAAATCCTCTTGTCCTGAAAATATTTGGCGAGATCCTTGTAGAAGGGTAATTCTGTTTTGTAGATTTTTGGATTTTTGGTGCAGTAATTCCTTGTATTCTTCCCATGAAGCATCCAGAAGAGACGGGTATCTGGCATCGGGCTTGGGTTTGGGTGTTTGGATGGGTTGGCTGAGCTCTCCCCTATGCTTTTTCATGATTTTGTATTTCTTTTCGTAGCCTTTCAAAAAATCATTGTTGATGGGGATTGATGTTTTCCACCAATCTTCAATCGATTTGATAATTGCTTGAATTGCATCTTCTTTGGGGGTGCCTTCTATTATTAATGCTGCCTCATGATTCTTGTGGAGGCCGCCGTTTGTAAAGTTGTTGCTTCCTATGATGAAGACGGCACTTTTGGTGCTAACGAATCCGTAGATTTTTGGATGGAAGGTTGCTCCTTTGTTGGGTTCAAATATATGTACTGATTTGAGGTTGGATAGTTTTTTTAGAACATCGGGGTCGGTTTGATAAAAATCTGTTCCAATGATGTATTTTGTTATTTTTGCTTTATTTTCTACAAGTTGGGCGATCAAGCTGTTTTTGGTTGCCCATGCGGTTGCCCAATAAAGTTGGCATTCTGTGGTTAGCAATCTTGCAATCTCTTGTCCAACTTCTTCGGTTGCTAGGTAATTGACCTTCAATTTGATCCCCTTGAATTTTTCAGATGAGTGAGGTTGAAAATTAGCATGTCCATCTTACCCCCCGCCCGCTACTGGGCCGACCTCACCACCACCGACTTCGCCCAGCTCGACTTGGCGCGCACCATCGCCGTTTTGCCGGTGGGCGCAGTGGAGCAGCACGGGCCGCATCTGCCGCTGTCGGTGGATGCCGATTTGGTCGATGGCATCGTGCGCGCCGCGCTGCCGCATCTGGCCGCCGATGCGCCCGTGCTGTTTTTGCCCACGCTGGCGCTGGGCTACAGCCCGGAGCACGCCGCCTTTGCCGGAACCTTGACGCTCAAAGCTGACACCGTGCTGCGCCTGTGGACGGATGTGGCCGAGTCGGTGGCCGCCACGGGCGTGCGCAAGCTGGTGCTGTTCAACGCCCACGGCGGGCAGGTCAGCCTGATGGACGTGGCCGCGCGCGACTGGCGTGCCCGGCTGGGGATGCTGGTCTACAGCGTGAGCTGGTTCAACCTGCCGCTGCGCACGCCTGAAGGCGAGGACATCAACGCCCGATTCGCCCCCGCCGAGCACCGCTTCGGCATCCACGCCGGGCAAATCGAGACGGCGATGATGTTGGCGCTGAAACCAGACTTGGTGCAGATGGATCGCGCAGAACACTTCCACTCCAGCTCCGAGTGGCGCGCCCAGCACTTCCCGATTTTGGGCAACGGGCGCAGCGCCAAGCTGGCGTGGCAGATCCAGGACTACCACCCGTCCGGCGCGGTGGGTAACGCCGCCGCCGCCACGCCTGAAGACGGCCACGCGCTGGTGCAGGCCGCAGGCCGGGCGCTGGCCGAGCTGCTGGCCGAGGTGGATCGCCTGCCGCCCGACACCTTGCGGCCGCCCATTGCCAAAACCCATACGGAAAATTGACGGAAGCCGGTGCAGTCATGCACAAGCTGAGTGCATAAGTCGGGTTTGATGCACGGCTAGGGGGAGTTCGGTCTGGCCTGTTGCTTGCGTTGTGCAATGCACCATTTTTGACAGAGCCCCCCATGCCCGAGTTCTTCTCTCCCTACGATGCCGACCGCCCGCTGACCTTGCGCTGCCACTGTGGCCGCGACCACGCGCCGCAGGATCACGACAGTGCGACCTCGGCCACGACGACATCGACCGTCTCTTCGACTTTGCCCAGCACCGCCAGCCAGGCGGAGGCCTACACCAACCAGTTTGTCGAAGCCACCTTGGTCAAGGCGCTGTTCCCCGAAGACTCGGTACGCCGCCTGTTCCTGCGCACCGTGGGCCGCCGCAGCGCGATGGCCGCGATTGCCAGCGTGCTGCCGGTGGCCAGTTTGCAGGCGATGGCGCAAGAGGGCGGGCGGCTGTCCGGCATCGAAAAGCCCAACCTGAAAATCGGCTTCATCCCCATCACCTGCGCCACGCCGCTCATCATGGCCCACCCGATGGGGCTGTACCAAAAAGAGGGCTTGAACGTGCAACTGGTCAAAACTGCCGGTTGGGGCGTGGTGCGCGACAAGATGCTGAGCCACGAGTACGACGCCTCGCACTTCCTCTCGCCCATGCCGCTGGCGATGTCGCTGGGGCTGGGTTCGACGGCGGCGGGCATGAACGTGGCCTCGATCCAGAACACCAACGGGCAGGCCATCACCCTGAGCCTCAAGCACAAGGGCAACCGCGATCCCAAGGGCTGGAAGGGCTTCAAGCTGGGGATTCCGTTCGAGTTCTCGATCCACAACTTTTTGCTGCGCTACTACTTGGCCGAAAACGGCGTCAACCCGGACACCGACGTGCAGCTCAAGGTGGTGCCGCCGCCGCAGATGGTGGCCGAACTGAAGGCGGGCAATATCGACGGCTTTCTTGGCCCCGAGCCCTTCAACCAGCGCGCGGTGTTCGAGGGCGTGGGCTTTATCCATGTGTTGACCAAAGACCTGTGGGACGGGCATCCGTGCTGCGCGTTTGGCACCTCGACCGAGTTCATCCAGCGTTTTCCCAACACCTTTGCCGCGCTGTACCGGGCGGTCATCAACGCCTCGGTGCTGGCCAGCCAGCCGGGCTCACGCGAAGAGGTGGTCAAGGCCATCGCCCCGCAGGCGTATTTGAACCAGCCCGAAGAGCTGCTGACCCAGATCATGACCGGCAAGTTCAGCGACGGCCTGGGCAACACCCGCAACGTGCCGGATCGCGTGCTGTTCAACCCCATGCCTTGGCCGTCGATGGCGGTGTGGATGCTGACGCAGATGAAGCGCTGGGGCTACCTGAAGGACGAGGTCAACTACCAGCAGATCGCCGAAAAGGTCTTCATGCTGACCGACGCCAAAAAGCAGATGGCCCAGGCCGGTTGGCGCGCCCCGGACGGCGCGTACCGCTCCTACCGCATCATGGGCAAGACCTTCGACCCGGCCAAACCCGACGACTACCTGCGCAGCTTTGCCATCCACAAAATGGCCTGATGCACAGCGGCAGGGCTGGGGCCGCGTGGCCCAGTCCTTGCACGGATCGCGTCGATTTCCACCCTCATCAACCTGTCTGGAGACGACATGAACCGCATCGACGTGACCGAAAAGATCATCAGCACCAAAGTGGCGCAGGGCATCCGCTGGGAGAGCGTGGCCCAGCGCCTGGGCTTGTCCAAAGAATGGGTGACGGCGGGGTGCCTCGGCCAAATGACCTTCAACGCCGAGCAGGCCGCCATCGTCAGCGAGATTTTTGGGCTGACCGACGAAGAGCGCAAATGGCTGCAAGTGGTGCCCTACAAAGGCAGCCTGCCCACCGCCGTGCCCACCGACCCGCTGATCTACCGCTGGTACGAGATCGTCAACGTCTACGGCACCACCATCAAAGAGCTGATCCACGAGGAGTTTGGCGACGGCATCATGAGCGCCATCGACTTCAGCATGGACATCACCCGCGAGCCCGACCCCAAGGGCGACCGCGTCAACGTGGTGCTGTCGGGCAAGTTCTTGCCGTACAAGCAGTACTGATCTGCCGGTTTGGGCCTGCGGCGGCGCGGGCGGATAATTTGAGTTTTAGGACGGGCGTGCAGCCCGTCCGCCGTTTTTGCCGCATCACTTTGGATTTTTTCGACTTTTGGAGCCGCACATGACTGAATCGCGCCGGGGCCTGTTGGCCCGTCTTTCTCGTATCGCCCTGGCTTTGGGCTTGGCTGGCAGCTTGGGCGCGGCCCACGCCGAAGGCAAGGCCATCAAGCTGCTGGTGGGTTTCCCACCCGGCGGCGGCACCGACGCCATCGCCCGCATCCTGGCCGAAAAGCTCAAAGACGAGCTGGGCGCGCCCGTGGTGGTCGAGAACAAGCCCGGTGCCGGTGGCCAGATCGCCGCGCAGGCGCTGAAGGCAGCGGCCCCGGATGGCACCACCTACTTCTTGTCGCACGATCACACCATCACCATCTTGCCGCTGGTGATGAAGAACCCCGGCTACGACCCGGCCAAGGACTTTGTGCCGGTGGCCGGGTTTGCCACCTTTGTCAACGCGCTGGCCGTGTCGGGCGGCACCCCGGCCAAGAGCTTCAAAGAGTACGTGAGCTGGGTGCAAAGCCAGGGCAGCAAGGGCGCGGTGGGCATTCCGGCCCCGGCCTCCACGCCCGAATTTTTGGTCAAGCTGATTGGCGACAAGTTCAAGCTGGACTTGGTGGCCGCGCCCTACCGGGGCAGCGCGCCCATGATGGGCGACATGCTGGGCAACCAGATCAGCGCGGGCGTGGGCTCGGTGCCCGACTTCATCGAAAACCACAAGGCCGGCAAGCTGCGCGTGGTCGCCGTGCTGGGCGACAAGCGCCAAGCCGCCATGCCCGATGTGCCCACCTTCACCGAACTGGGCCTGCCCGGCCTGGGCGATCTGCCTTACTAAGGCGTGTTCGCCCCCACCGGCACGCCCAAGGCGGCGCTGGATCAGTTCTCTGCCGCGCTGGCCAAAGTGGTGGCCCAGCCCGAAGTCCACAACCGCCTGACCGCGATGGGCCTGACCGTGGGCTTTATGACCCAGCAGCAACTGACCCAACGCGAACACGCCTACGCCCAGGCTTGGACGCGCATCATCAAGACCAGCGGCTTCGAGCCCAAGTGAGTCTCGCGCAAACTGACTGGCGCGATCTGACGGCGATCCGCCAGCAACTGCGCGCCCTGGGGGCCAACGCCAAGCACGAGCACCGCGTGCTGCGCCTGTGGTCGCAGGCCCAGCCGCAGGACAGCGGCAAGCGTCGCCTGGAAAACTTCATGCCCACCGCGCTGCGCGAGGCGCTGCCCCATCTCAGCGCGCAACTGGCGGGGCTGACGCGGCTGCGCTCTGAGCATCCGGGCGAAGACGGCTCGGCGCGTCTGCTGGTCGAATTGGGCGACGGCCAGACGGTGGAAAGCGTGCTGCTGCCGCGCGGCGGGCTGTGCGTGTCCAGCCAAGTCGGCTGCGCCGTGGGCTGCGTGTTTTGCATGACCGGGCAAAGCGGCCTGCTGCGCCAAGTCGGCAGCGCCGAAATCGTGGCCCAGGTGGCGCTGGCGCGCACGCTGCGGCCCGTGAACAAAGTCGTCTTCATGGGCATGGGCGAACCGGCGCACAACCTGGACAACGTGCTGGCCGCCATCCAACTGCTGGGCACGGCGGGCAACATCGGCCACAAGAATCTGGTGCTGTCCACGGTGGGCGACCCGCGCGTTTTTGAGCGGCTGCACGCGCTGGGGCCGGGCGAGGTCAAACCCGCGCTGGCCCTGTCGCTGCACACCACCCGGCCCGAACTGCGCCAGCAACTGCTGCCGCGCGCGCCACGCATCAGCCCGGAAGAATTGGTCGAAGCGGGCGAAGCCTGGGCGCGCGCCACCGGCTACCCGATCCAGTACCAATGGACGCTGCTGGACGGCATCAACGACACCGAGGCCGAAATCGACGGCATCGTGCGCCTGCTGGCGGGCAAGTACGCGATCATGAACATGATTCCCTACAACACCGTGGACGGCCTGGACTACCGCCGCCCCAGTTGGGAACGCGCCGCCCACATCGCCCGCAGCCTGCACCGCCGAGGTGTGCTGACCAAACTGCGCCAATCCGCCGGGCAGGATGTGGACGGGGGCTGTGGACAACTGCGAGCGCGGGCGCTGGCGTATGACGAAGGGCAGGGCGTGCCGGTGCGGGTGATCAGGCGGGCGGCTGTGCCACTTGATCGGTGATTACCGCCACCACGCCCAGCGCGAACAGTGTTTGGGCGATGGCGGCATCGTTCACGGTGTAGGTCAGCGGGTGCAGGCCGGCGGTGCGTGCGGCGGCCACGGTGGTGGCGTTCCACAGCGGGTGGTGGGCCACCAGCGCGCAGCAGCCCAGCGTGTGCGCGGTCTCTAACCAGCCGGGCCACCACGCATCCAGCAGCAGGCCGCGTGGCAGATGGGGTGCGGCGGCTTGGGCGGCGGCCAGCGCTTCGGGGCTGAACGAGGTCAGCAGCGGCGGCAGCGGGGCTTGCGCCCACAGGCGGGCGGCGTGCTCGGCCACGATGCGGCCTGTGTCTTGATCGGTGCCGGGGCTGGGTTTGATTTCGATGTTCAAGTGCAGCGCCTGCGCCAAGCACAACCCGGCTACGTCGGCCAGCGTGGGCAGCGCCTCGCCCGCATAGGCGGCGGAGTGCCAGCCGCCCGCGTCCAACTGCGCCAGCGTGTCCCACGGGTGGTGTCCGGCGATGGGGTCGTTGTGGAGCGCTGGGCTGAGCGCAGTCTCGGCCACGTTGGTGGTGCGGGTCAGCGTGGCGTCGTGCAGCAAGAAGGGCACGCCGTCGGCGCTGAGTTGCACGTCGCATTCGGCCATGCGCCAGCCGTTGCGCAGGCCCAGCCGGAATGCGGCCAGAGTGTTTTCTGGGGCCAAGCGGCCCGCGCCCCGATGGGCGATCCAACGGGGATAAGGCCAAGGGGAAAGGTGGGTGCTCATGGCGGCAGATTGTCTGTGCAGCAGGGCTTGCCCGCCATTACGATGTGCGCCTTGCCTCAGCCCCGTTGTTCTATGCGTGCGCTTTTACTGTCTGTTTTGTTGTTGCTCTTGACGGGCTGCGCCAGCATCGCCTCGCCGGGGCTGGACGCCCAGTTCGGCCCCGCTGTGCCCCAGCGCTTGGATCAGCCCGCGCTGCCCGCGCCCGGCGTGCCCAGTTATCAGCAAGTCATCAAGCCGCTGCTGGATCGGCGTTGCGTGGTCTGCCACGGCTGTTACGACGCGCCTTGCCAGCTCAAGCTCGGCAGTTGGGACGGCGTGGCGCGCGGCACCAGTCAAGACAACGTCTACGACCGCCTGCGCCTGAAAGACGCCGAACTCACCCGCCTAGGCGTGGACGCGCAGACCGCCGCGCAATGGCGCGAGCGCGGCTTCAGCCCCGTGCTGAATGACCGCACGCCCACGCCCGAAAACCACCTCGCTGCCAGCGTGCTGTGGCGCTCGCTGCAACTCAAGCAGGCGTATCCCCTGCCTGACCAAGCGGTGCTGCCTGAGGCGGACTTTGACTTCTCGCTCGACCGCCGCAACGCCTGCCCGCGCCTGGACGGCTACGACGCCTACGCCAACGCCCACCCTCTGGCCGGGATGCCCTACGGCCTGCCGGGGCTGACGCCGGGCGAGCTGCAAACCATTGCCCGCTGGCTGCAAGCCGGTGCGCCCGACGACCCGGTGCCGCCGCTGCCCGTCGCACTTCAGCAACAAGTGGCGACGTGGGAGCACTTCCTCAACGGCCCTAGCCTGCGCGAGCAACTGGTGGGGCGCTACATCTACGAGCATCTTTTCCTCGGCCACTTGGTGTTCGAGGGCGACGCCAGCCGACTGCCCTTCAAGCTGGTGCGCTCGGCCACGCCGCCCGGCCAGCCGGTGCAGATCGTGCCCACCCGCCGCCCGTATGACGACCCCGGCATCGCCCGCCCCTGGTATCGCCTGCTGCCCGACCGCGACACCGTGCTCGCCAAAACCCACATGCCCTATCTGCTGACGCCCGCGCGGCTGGCGCGCTGGCGGCAGTGGTTTGTCGCGCCGCACTACGAAGTCCACAGCCTGCCCAGCTACGCGCCCGAAGTCGGCTCCAACCCCTTTCGCGCCTTTGCGGCGCTACCGTTGGCCTCGCGCTACCGCTTTTTGCTGGACGACGCGGGCTACTACGTGATGAACTTCATCAAAGGCCCGGTGTGCCGGGGCAACATCGCGCTGGACGTGATCCGCGACCGCTTTTGGGTGTTCTTTGTCGATCCCACCCTGAGCGCGGATGACGATGCAGCCCAGGCCGTCGCCCGCCAGGGCGAAGTCATGCACCTGCCCGCCGCCGAAGGCCAAGACGCCAGCCTGCTGGCGTGGCGCGACATCGCCAAGGCCGAAGACCGGCTGCTGGCCGTCAAAACCGCTGCGTTGACGCAAAAGTTTGGCGGGGCGCAGCGCATCAACCTGGACTTTGTCTGGAACGGCGACGGCCACAACCCCAACGCCGCGCTGACCATCTTCCGCCACTACGACAGCGCCTCGGTGGTGCAGGGGCTGGTGGGCGAGCCGCCGCGCACCGCCTGGGTCATTGGCTACCCGCTGCTGGAGCGTATCTACTACCTGCTGGTCGCCGGTTACGACGTGTACGGCAACACCGCGCACCAGCTGCAAACCCGGCTGGCGATGGACTTTTTGCGGATGGAAGGCGAGGCCAACTTTTTGCTGCTATTGCCCCGCGCCGAGCGCCAACCGCTGCGCGATGCCTGGTATCGGGGCGTGAGCGACGAAGTCAAGCAGCGTGTGCTGGGCGGCCCCTACCGCTTTGACGCCGAAACCGGCATCGCCTACCCGTCCGGCACGCCGCCGCAGCAACACCTGTACCGCCTGCTGCACCAGCGCCTGTCGCCCGTGCTGGCGCAGCGCTTTGAGCTGAATGCCCACACCGTGCCCGACGAGGCCGAGCGCCACGGCCTGCTGCAACTGGCGCAAGTCAAAGGCGCGAGCCTGCAATGGTGGCCCGAGATGGTGCTGCTGCGCGTCGAGCCGCCCGCCGGGTCTGCTGCCGTGCCGCGCATCTACAGCCTGCTGCGCAACACCGCGCACCGCAACGTCAGCACCTTGCTGCGCGAACGCTTCATGCTGGAGCCGCAGGACAACAGCCTGACGCTGGTGCCCGGCTTTATCGGCGCATACCCCAACGCCGTGCTGCGCCTGCGCGCCGACGAGCTGCCCGCGCTGACCACCGCCCTGCGTGGCCTGAATTCCGAGGCCAGCTACCGCACCCTGGCCAACCGCTGGGCCGTGCGCCGCACCGACCCCCAGTTCTGGGCCGTGAGCGACGCGCTGATGGATGCTTACCAGCACTGGGACGCGGCAGAAGCCGGTCTGCTGGACTGGAGCCGGTTAGAAAACCGCTAGTCCCGCCAGCGCCCAGCCCGCTTAAAAGTTCTCGTCCGCCAGCGCCTTGGCTTTCGCCTTCAGGCTGCTGGACGCCACCGCGCTGCCGTCGTCCGGGCTGATGACCACCGCGCCAAAGCCATCGGCAAAGGCCGCCGCCAGCGCCAGCGCGGCCAGATGCTCGCGCGCGTCGCCGCCCCATTTCAGCGTGACCAGCGCATCGTGGCCTGCGGGCACGCCGTCCGGCAGCGTCGCGCCGCGCTGCACGCCCACGTAAACCCCGGCATCCTCGCCGTGCAAGATAAAGGGCAGGTAGCTGGGCGCGGCGTCGGGCGACCACGTGCCGTCGATCTTCAGGCTCAGCTTGAGGGCGTTGAGCGCAGCTTGCAGCGCCGCCTGATCGGGCAGGCTGGCGGAGGCGAGGTAGACGTGCAGCAGTCGGGCCATGAGGAATCCTTGCAAAAGTCAAAAAAGAGTGCGGATGCGCCCCCGTCAAGCAAAGCACACGCCACGCTGCCCGGCCTGCCGCCCGCCGTGCATGGCTCTTGCTGAACCCGATCCACGCCGCAGCCCGCCGTGGCCGCCGTCGCGTTGCCGACAAACCCGACAGGCCACGCGCGCGCCTGCCCATTGCTCCCTACCGCCTGCGAGGCCGCCAGCCTGCCCGAAGCGGCGCAAATGCCCCAGCACTTCAAGATCAGCTACTCGGCCTACGAGCGCGGCGCAGGCTACCGCGACGGCACCCGCATCGTCTGATGCGCCTGCCTTGGTCGAGTGTTGTCGAAAGCATGACTTCCGCCTTGGTTTTATACGGCAATGCCGTATGATCTCGTGCCATGCACACCGTTTCTGAAACTGACATTTTTCAAAAGTACGCGGATGAAGTGTGGACTGAGGCTGAGCGGGTCGAGTTCATCAATTGGATTGCTGCTAATCCGCTGGCGGGCGATGTGGTGCCGGGCTCCAACGGCTGCCGCAAAGTGCGCTGGAGCCGCAGCGGCATGGGCAAGCGCGGCGGTGCGCGGGTGATTTACTTCAACGAGCTTGAGGGGCGAATTTGGCTGTTGATCGTGTACGCGAAGGCGAAATTCGACAACCTCCCGGCTGCATTTTTGGCAAAACTTAAACACGAGGTGGAACATGGCTAAGCCAATCGACGCGGAAATGGAACAGTTCCAAAACGACCTGCTGGAATCAGTCCGGCAAATGAAGGCGGGCAAGGCGGCGCGCACCACCGTTGTCGCCCTGACACCTGCTGCCGAAGCTCGGGCCAAAGTGGGGGTGTCGCAGTCCGAGTTTGCGGTGCTGCTGGGTGTGTCGGTGCGGACTTTGCAGGATTGGGAGCAAGGCAGGCGTGAGCCTTCGGGTGCAGCCAAGACGCTGCTGCGCATTGCCGCACGCACGCCGGAGGCAGTCAGGCTGGCGGTTTGATCGGGAGTTGGAGTTCCGGCCAGAGTGCATATCTCAATCGCCTAGACCTCAATCAGCTCATTCAGGTCGCCTTTTATCAGGTGCCAGCTCCAGCACGGGATCCATGCAGTTGGTGTTGTGCACCCACAGGCCGGTCTTGCCCACAAAGTAGGTGTGCCAGTCTTCCACCTCCAAGTTGTAGACCGTGGTGGCGTACCGCTCGCGGGTTTCGTTGACCGGATCGCCCCAGTTTTCGTAGTCGTAGCGAAGGTCTTCACCAAATAAGGGTGGTGAGCTTGAGAAGTCCATCAAACAACCAAACCCCCAATCATCTTCCTCTGCAAATGCGATGTCTGGCTGATCAGTACGATACAGATCGGACACATCCAGCATGGCACCGGTATTTCCATTGGCGAGAACCAGTTCACGTCCCAGCCATTCGTCATCCCCCCGGTGAATCGTGTCTGGACGCAGTTTGCCGGGCAGGTGCAGACGGCCCATAGCCACCCAGCCGTTGGGGTTGAGCCACACCGGGTGATTGGGCGTGACATAGACCGATTCCGTTTCCTCGAAAGAGCTGCTGCTGTGAGGTGCCCACCAGAACCGAACCACTTCCTTGTCTTCGAACCGGAAGGTCTTGCTTACGCGTTTGTAGGCGGTTTCGGTGCCATCGTCTGGGTTTTCCGGGTGGGAAAGAACCCAGTCACCCACCTGGATTTGCTCAATCGGCTTCAGGCCATCTTTGGTATGCACCAGCGTCCCTGCTACAAAACAACCTACCGCTGGCTTGCGCATGGCTTCTAGCAGCTTGGCCTGCACACGTTCCGGTTCGCTTGCTGCTGTGACTTTGAATTCGATGTGCATGTTACAAAAACGCTGACAGATTGAAAAAAACGATGACAGATGGCGATGTTACGTAGAAACCGCTGACGGCCTGTAGCCCTACCCCAGGCGCGTGCATGGTGCCCTGCGGTAACATCCCCACTCAGCCGGGTTGTCACGTTTTGTCTGGTTCTGGCTGTGTTTTTTCTTCAAGATGAACGCTCCTACCACGCTCAATCACCTCATGGCTGCGGTCGATGACGCACCGCGCCTGCGCGAAATTCCCTACAACTACACCTCGTTCTCTGACCGCGAGATCGTCAATCGCCTGCTGGGCACCCGTGCTTGGGAACTGCTCAACTTGCTGCGCGAAGAGCGCCGCACGGGTCGCTCGGCCCGCATGCTCTACGAAGTGCTGGGCGATATCTGGGTCGTGCAGCGCAACCCGTATTTGCAAGACGACTTGCTCGACAACCCCGACCGGCGCAAATCGCTGGTCGAAGCGTTGCAGCACCGTTTGGGCGAAATCGAAAAGCGCCGCAACAACGACGATCCCGCCCGCGATGCGCTGGTGGCTGAACTGTTGAAGGCCGCCCGCGCTGCGGTGCAGGCTTTTGGTGCCAGCTTCAACGAAGTGGCTGACCTGCGCAAACAAGCGCAGCGCGCACTGGGTCGCCTGACGGCCAAAGACAACATCAAGTTCGACGGCCTGTCGCGCGTGTCGCACGTCACCGATGCCACCGACTGGCGCGTCGAATACCCGTTCGTGGTGCTCACGCCCGACACCGAAGTCGAAATGGCCGGCATGGTCAAAGGCTGTATCGAACTGGGCTTGACCATCGTGCCGCGTGGCGGCGGCACCGGCTACACCGGCGGCGCGATTCCGCTGACCTGGAAGTCGGCGGTCATCAACACCGAAAAGCTCGAAGCCATGACCGAGGTCGAAATGGTCAGCCTGCCCGGCCTGAGCCAGCCGGTCGCCACCATTTGGACGGAAGCGGGCGTGGTCACGCAGCGCGTGGCTGATGCAGCGGAGCGCGGCGGCTTTGTGTTCGCGGTTGATCCGACATCGGCTGAAGCCTCGTGCATCGGCGGCAACATCGCCATGAACGCGGGCGGCAAAAAAGCGGTGCTGTGGGGCACGGCGCTGGACAACTTGGCTTCGTGGCGCATGGTCACGCCGCAGTCGCAGTGGCTGGAAGTGACGCGGTTGAACCACAACCTGGGCAAGATTCACGACGTGGAAGTCGCCAGCTTTGAGCTGAAGACGTTTGATGCCAGCGGCAAAAACCTGCTCAAAACCGAGCGGCTCGACATTCCCGGCAGCACCTTCCGCAAAGAAGGCCTGGGCAAGGACGTGACCGACAAGTTCTTGGCGGGCTTGCCCGGCATCCAAAAAGAAGGTTGCGATGGTTTGATCACCAGCGCGCGCTGGGTGGTACACCGCATGCCCAGCCACACCCGCACGGTGTGCTTGGAGTTCTTCGGCAATGCCAAAGACGCGGTGCCCAGCATCGTTGAAATCAAAGACTTCATGTTCGCCGAGCAAAAGCGCTCTGGCGTGCTGCTGGCGGGCTTGGAACACTTGGACGACCGTTACTTGAAAGCCGTGGGCTACGCCACCAAGAGCAAACGCGGTGGCCTGCC
>CALMOI010000322.1 GCA_937871735.1 uncultured Comamonadaceae bacterium | reverse complement strand
TCTTGAGCTGCGACACCACCACGAACAGCGCCGTGGCCGCCACCGCCCAGCCGTAGCGCGGGAAGACGTATTCGTAGGCCGCGAGGTACATCTGGTTCGGATCCACCGCCCGCTCCAGCGGCACGCTGTGGCTGATCGCCAAATAAGCCAGCAGCGCCCCGCCCAGCATCTTGAACACGCCCAGCACCACCCAACCCGGCCCGCCCACCAGCACGCTGCCCCACCAACGCCAGCGCGTGGCCGGGGTGACGGCGGGCATAAAGCGCAGATAGTCGGCTTGCTCGCCCATTTGCGTGATCAAGGCAATGCCCACGGTGAGCGCCGCGCCAAAGCTGTAGCCGTCGAACTGCGCGCCCGCCTCGCTCAACTCGCCGCCGTAAGAGGTGATGCCCGCAAACGCGCCGGGGTCGCGCACCAGCACATAGCCAAAAGGCACCACCAGCATCACCAGCCACAGCGGCTGCGTCCAGACCTGCAAGCGGCTGATGACCGACACCCCGTGCGTCACCAGCGGAATCACCACCAGCGCGCAAATCAAATAGCCCCACGCGGGCGGTATGCCCAGCGCCAGCTCCAGCGCGTAGGCCATCACCGCCGCCTCCAGCGCAAAGAAGATGAAGGTAAAACTGGCGTAGATCAACGAGGTCAGCGTGGAACCGATGTAGCCAAAACCCGCGCCCCGCGTCAGCAAATCCATGTCCACACCGTAGCGCGCTGCGTAAATGCTGATCGGCAAGCCTGCCGAGAAGATGATCAGCCCCGTCGCCAAAATCGCCCAAAACGCATTGACGAAGCCGTAGCGCACCAACAGCGTT
Organism: uncultured Comamonadaceae bacterium; assembly: GCA_937871735.1. GTDB lineage: Bacteria > Pseudomonadota > Gammaproteobacteria > Burkholderiales > Burkholderiaceae_C > CALMOI01. The sequence continues at coordinate 2,014 of CALMOI010000322.1, read as the reverse complement.
GCGCCCACCGCTTCCAAAATCAAGAACGAAGCCGCGCCGAACGCCGTGTTCGCCACGCGCCATTCCGACCACTTGCGAAAGCGCTGCGGCGTGAAGCGCAGGGCGTAGTCTTCTAGCGTTTCACTGGCGACCCACGAGTTGTAGTCGCGCCGCACTTTGACCACCTGCTGCGGCGCATCGGCGCTGGCGGCGGTGGGATCGGGCAACGTGGCGGGCGCATCAGCAGGCATAGCGGCAGGCGAATCGGGTGGCATGGGCATCAGCAAAAACGGGCGGTGAACGGGGCAGCTTGCGTGGCGTGGCCCCGACTGTCAAGCGCGCCGGGCGGCCACGCCATGCACCATCTGGCGTATGGACAAAGCAGAAATTCGCTGGCTATGATGCATTCACGTTTTCACCACGCAGCACCCCATGGAACTCACGCCCCGCGAAAAAGACAAGTTGCTGATCTTCACCGCCGCCCTGCTGGCCGAACGCCGCAAAGCGCGGGGTCTGAAACTCAATTACCCCGAATCTGTCGCGCTGATCAGCGCCGCCGTCATGGAAGGCGCGCGCGACGGCAAAACCGTGGCCCAGCTCATGAGCGAAGGCCGCGCCGTACTGACCCGCGCCGATGTGATGGAGGGCATCGCCGAGATGATTCCCGACATCCAAGTCGAAGCCACCTTCCCTGACGGCACCAAGCTGGTCACGGTACATCAGCCGATTGTTTGAAGCATTTTTGGAGACGGTTTTCATGACAAAAATCATCACGCACGCCGCATGGGCTGGGCTTGCTGGCTTGTTGCCCGCCTTGGCACAGGCTCACGAAGGTCACGGCATGGAGGGCGCGCACTGGCACGCCACCGACGCTTGGGGCTTCATCGCAGCCGTGGCCATCATGGTTGCGGCGATCTGGTTCTCGCGCGGCGACAAGTGAGGACGCACCCATGATCCCCGGTGAATTGCTGATCGACGACGGCGAGCACGCGCTCAACACGGGCCGCCGCACCTTGACCTTGATCGTCCACAACACGGGCGACCGGCCGATTCAAGTCGGCTCGCACTACCACTTTGCCGAGACCAACGCCGCTCTGGGCTTTGACCGCGCCGCTGCACGCGGTATGCGCTTGAACATTGCCAGCGGCACCGCCGTGCGCTTTGAGCCCGGCCAGCAGCGCACCATCGAGCTGGTGGACTTGAGCGGCACACGCACCGTCTACGGCTTTCGCGGCCTGATCCAAGGCCCGCTGGACACCCCTCTTTCTGCCACCCCCGCCGGAGCATCCGCCCCATGAGCACGATAGGTAAACGCGCCTACGCCGAAATGTTTGGCCCCACCGTGGGCGACCGCGTGCGGTTGGCCGACACCGACCTCATCATCGAAGTCGAAACCGACTACACCTTGCACGCCGGCAGCTACGGCGAGGAAGTGAAATTCGGCGGCGGCAAAACCATCCGCGACGGCATGGCCCAAGGCCAGCGCACCCGCGCAGAAGGCGCGATGGACTGCGTGTTGACCAACGCGCTGATCTTGGATCACTGGGGCATCGTCAAGGCCGACATTGGCCTGAAGGGCGGGCGCATCGCCGCCATCGGCAAAGCGGGCAACCCGGACACGCAACCGGGCGTGGACATGGTGATTGGCCCAGGCACCGAAATCATCAGTTGCGAAGGCAACATCGTCACCGCTGGTGGCATCGACACCCACATCCACTTCATCGCCCCACAGCAAATTGAAGAGGCGCTGTGCAGCGGCGTCACCACCATGATCGGCGGCGGCACTGGCCCGGCCACCGGCACTTTTGCCACCACCTGCACGCCCGGCCCGTGGAACATTGAGCGCATGCTGCAAGCGGCGGATGCCTTCCCGATGAACCTGGGCTTTTTGGGCAAGGGCAACGCCAGCCTGCCCGCCGCGCTGCACGAACAGATCAACGCCGGGGCCATCGGCCTGAAGCTCCACGAAGACTGGGGCACCACCCCCGCCGCCATCGACAACTGCCTGAACGTGGCCGAAGAGACCGACACGCAG
>CALMOI010000321.1 GCA_937871735.1 uncultured Comamonadaceae bacterium | reverse complement strand
GCCACCATCTCGCCGCGATGGGCATCGAGCAGCATCGACAGCAGTTGCGAGCCTTCGTCTTGCACTTCAATAGCGCCGCGCTCAAACACGGCCAACTTGGTCAGCGCCGGTTTGCCTTCAATGCGCAAGCCCCAAGGCGAGTACGGCGTTTGCACCGATTTGATGCCGACTGCCGCCAGTTCCTTGCGCACATCCGGGCGCTTGTCGGTGAAGGTGTTGACGCGCAAGTCCAGCGTGGCGCTGTGGCTCAGGCTCTCGACCAGCGGCCAAAACTCGTCGCCGAGCTGATTTTTGAGCGGCTGCACCAACCAATCCGGCAGGTTGTGGCGGTGGTGCATCATCAAATCATCGGGCTGCACGCGGTCGCACTGGTCGAGCCAGTCTTTTTCTTGATCGGTCAGCGCGCTTTTCAAGAAATCACGCGGGCCGTAGAAGCCCAAAATTGCCAAACGGCGCTCTTTGGCACCGCTGCCCGAGCGCGCCATGTGCTCAAACAGCAGCTTTTTGCGCAGCACGGTGTAGACGGTTTCAGCCAGCGTGGCGCGTTCGCGCGGGCCTAGCGAGCGGTGCTCGCGGAAATAACGCGAGACTGTAGAGTCCGCAGGGTGGTCGAGTTGGAGAGTGAGCCTGACGATCTCAGCGCAGGCATCCAGCAAAGCTTTAGGGTGCATAGGGGGCGTATTGTCCCACCCCGCGCCCCATCAAGCCAATAAACGCGCGATGGCCTCAGGGTAGATACGGTGCTCTTGCGTCAATACGCGCGCGGCCAAGGTGTCGGGGGTGTCGCCGGGCAGCACCGGCACGGCGGCTTGGGCCAAGATCGGGCCGTGATCCAACTCGGCTGTCACGCGGTGCACGGTGGCTCCGGCAAACCAGCAACCCGCCTCCAGCGCCCGCTGGTGCGTGTGCAAACCCGCAAACGCAGGCAGCAGCGACGGGTGAATGTTCACCAGCCGCCCCTCGTAGTGCGCCACAAAGCCCGGCGTGAGGATGCGCATGAAACCCGCCAACACCACCAGCGCGGGCTGGTGCGCGTCAATGGTCGCGGCCAATTCGGCATCAAAAGCCTCGCGGCTGGGGTAAGCCTTGTGGTCCAGCACCGCCGTGGCAATGCCTTGCTCCTGCGCAAAACGCAGCCCGCCCGCGCTGGCTTTGTTGCTGATGACCGCCGCCACGCGCGCGCCCAATTTGTCGGCCCAATGCTCACGCTGAGCCGCCTTGACGATAGCGGCCATGTTGGAGCCGCCGCCCGAGATCAGAATCACGATGTTTTTCATTACTCGGAATTATCCCTGCCCATGTCTGCTGTTCGCCCCCTCACCCCCGTCGAAGCCC